>CADEEH010000003.1 GCA_902826305.1 uncultured Burkholderiales bacterium | reverse complement strand
TGCCACGCGATGCTGCCGTGCATGGCACAGGGCGCGGCGCAGTCGATCGAGGACGCGGCGACCCTGGCGGCGCTGTTCGCGGCGTCGAGCCGGCGCGGCGGCTCCGACGAGGTGGCCTCGGTGCTCGCCCGCTACGAGGCCATCCGGCGGCCGCGCACGGCCCGGCTGCAGGCGATGTCGGCGGCCAACAAGATCCGCTTCCATCTGCCCGACGGCGAGGCGCAGCGTGAACGCGACGCCGAGATCACACACGGCGGCGCGAACTGGTCACCGGCCGGCTCGGCCTGGCTGTATGCCCACGACCCGTTCGACGTCGGTCCGGAACCGTCGGGCAGGATGCTGTCGATGGCGCAGACGCCGGTTCGCGAGACCCTCTAGGGCTTGTCGACAGGCCTGGTTCACGACCGGTCGGTGTGCTGCCCCGCGAGTGGGACAGCACACCCGTCGTCATCAGCCGACGCACGGACGCCACCGGCTTGCCGCTTGTATGCTGTGGGCTGACTTCCAGCGCGTCACTTCCGATGTCGACGAATCCGATGAATGCCCTGCGTGGCCTCGCGGTGCTGTTGTTGTGCCAGTCGGCCGGCGAGGTGATCGCACGGCTGACCGGTGCGCCGCTGCCCGGCCCGGTGCTCGGGATGGTGCTGCTCGCGGTGCTGCTGCGCTTCGAGTCCGTGCGCACCCCGGCCGCGGTCGCCGCCGACGGGCTGCTCGCGCATTTGTCGCTGTTGTTCGTGCCGGTCGGGGTCGGGGTGATCACCCACCTGCAGCTGGTTGCCACCTACGGCGTGCGCATGCTGCTGGTGATCGTGTTCGCGACCTGGGTCGGTCTCGCCGCGAGTGCACTGGTGCTGCGGGCGCTGCTGCCGGCCGGCACGGACGAGGCCACCGTCGATGCGTGACTTCGTCGAGTTGTGGGTCTACCTGTCGGCCACGCCGCTGTTCGGCCTGACCGCGACCCTCGCCACCTATCTGATCGCCCACGGCGCCTACCAGCGGCTCGGCCAGCCGCCCTGGGCCAATCCGGTGTTGTGGACGGTGGTGGCACTCGCACTGCTGCTGCTGGCCACGGGCACGCCGTACGAAACCTATTTCTCCGGCGCGCAGTTCATCCACTTCCTGCTCGGACCGGCGGTGGTCGCGATGGCCTGGCCGCTGTGGCAGCGACGCGCCGAACTGCGCGCGCGCATGGTGCCGCTGCTGGCCGCCGCGACCATCGGCGGCGCGGCCGCCGCGTTGTCCGCGGTCGCGATCGGCTGGGCGCTTGGCCTGCCGGCGGAGGTGCTGGCGTCGCTGGCGACCAAGTCGGTGACCGCGCCGGTCGCGATGGGCATCGCCGAGAAGATCGGCGGCGTGCCGGCGCTGGCCGCGGTGTTCGCGGTGCTCACCGGACTGGTCGGTGCGGTCAGCGGCAAGTACCTGTTCGATGCACTGCGCGTGCGTGAGATGACGGTCCGCGGCTTCTCGCTCGGGACCGCGGCCCACGGCATCGGCGCGGCACGTGCGCTGCAGGTGCATCCGGATGCGGGCGCCTACGCGGCACTGGCGCTCGGACTGCAGGTGCTGCTGGCCTCGGTGCTGATGCCGCTGGTGTATCGGCTGTTCTGACGGCTGCCCGGCCGACGCCCCTCGACTCACGCCCCCTCAGCCTACGCTCCTCAGCCGACGCCCCCACCCGCCTTGCGCGCGACGATGAACAGGCGCTTGAACGGGAACACCGTCGTGCCGTCGTCCCGCGGCGGATAGGCGGCACACACGCGGGCGGCATAGTCCCGTTCGAACGCGTCGCGTTCGTCGTCGTCCAGCGCATCGAGGAACTGCCCGAGCCACGTTCCCTTGGTCCATTCCTTCACCGGGTCGGGGCCGGTCAGCACCTGGTGATATTCGGTCTCCCACAGATCGAGCACCGCGCCGCGATTGGCGAGCAGATCGAAGTACCAGGCCGGCTCGGCCACCGGCAGCGGCCGCAGCAGCGGCTCCAGGCGGTCGCGCCACGGTCCGCCGCGGACGGTGTCGGCGATCGCGCTGTGTGACGGGGCCTCGAAGTTGCGCGGCATCTGGACCGCGAGCACGCCACCTTGGGCGAGACAGCCGAACAGTCGCGAGAACAGCCGCCGATGGTCCGGCAGCCAATGCAACGCCGCGTTCGAATACACCAGGTCGGGCGCGTCACCCGGCTCCCATCGCGCGAGATCCTGCTGATGCCAGCGGACGTTGCCCGGGATGTCCGGCGCGCCGGCCACCTGCGCCAGCATCGATTCGGACGCATCGACCCCGGTGACGATCGCCATCGGCCAGCGCTCGGCCATCAGCCGGGTCATCGCGCCGGTACCGCAGCCGAGGTCGAAGACGATCCTCGGATCGTCGATCGGCACACGGGCGAGCAGTTCGAGCGCGGGTCGCAGCCGGGGTTGCGCGAACTTCAGGTACTGGTCGGGGCTCCAGCTCATGTGTGTCCTCGCCGTCGACTGTGGCGCTCCGACCGGTCCGGCTCAGCGCGCGGCGACTCCGGGACGGCCGCCGCGTGTCGGTCCGGCGATCGAATCGATCGCCGCCTGCACCTCGCGCCGCAGGCCGAGGGCGAACCCGATCTCGGCGGCAACGAACAGCGGCCCGATCACCAGCCCGATGATGTCGTCGACGAACGCGGGCTTGCGACCTTCGTACCAGTGGCCGACGAATTGCAGCACCCAACCGACGACGAACAGCGTGATGCCCACCAACAGCCAGGTCACCGTGGCCATCGCGGCGACCTCGTGTGCGAAGGCGACACTCAGCGCCAGCACGGCGGACATCACCAGGCCGTAACGCAGGTCCAGGCGCAGGTAGTAGAGCGCGAACAGCAGCGCGACCACCAGCGCCGGCGACAGGGTCCAGACGCCCGCGCCGACCATCGGCCGTGCGATCAGCACCGCGACGGCGACCGTGATCAGCGGAATGCCGACGAAATGGGTCGCGATGTTGCGCCGGTCCCGGTGGTACGCGGCGTAGCCGGCGAGCTGATCGATCAGGGTCTTCACGCCGGTGTCACGCGATCAGCCGACCGCGGCGATCACGGTGATCTCGACCTTCAGGTCCGGATGCGCGAGGGTCGCCTGCACGGTGGTTCGGGCCGGGGCCGCGCCGGCCGGCATCCAGGCCTCCCACTCGGCGTTCATCTTCGCGAAATCGCCGATGTCCTTCAGGTGGATCACCGCCGACAGCAGCCGGTCGCGGCCGCTGCCCCCCTCGGCGAGCAAAGTGGTGATGTGCGCGAGCACCTCGCGGGTCTGCGTCGAGACGTCGGCTTCGTAGGAATCGGCCACCTGGCCGGCGAGAAAGAGCAGATCGCCGTGACGGACGAGCTGGCTCATTCGATTGTTGGTGTGGGCACGAGCGATCGGGGCGGTCATGGTCGCTTTCTCGGATCGGGATTGCGGCGGCGCAACGTCGGATTGCGCCCGGCGAAAGTCTACCCGTCCGCGCGCCGCCCTGGTGCGGATCACCCCGCACAGCCTGCGACCGGTTCGTGGTGTTGCTGGCAACCGGCGGATGCCGGCCTTTCGGCGACATCCGCGGCGGGGATAGTTGCCAATCCGGCCGATTCGGTCCATAGTGCGGCCTGCGATCGTCAAGCACTGCCCGAAGTCGTCTGGTCCAGTACCTGGTCATTCCGGTATTTCTCCGTACACTCCCCGCCGTTTTTGAGGTTCGCCCCGTCGAAGGCTTTTCCTTCGCGTATTCACATCATTACCGGAAATATTTCAATGGCTACAGGTACGGTTAAGTGGTTCAACGAGTCCAAGGGTTTCGGCTTCATCGCCCCCGAGGATGGCAGCAAGGATGTCTTCGCGCACTTCTCGGCGATCCAGGGTCAGGGTTTCAAGACCCTCGCGGAAGGCCAGCGAGTCACGTTCGATGTCACCACCGGACCCAAAGGTCCGCAGGCGTCCAACATTCGCGCGGCGTAATCCTGGACGTGTTCAGGCAGGGCGGAGCCCGGGTCATCCCGGTGATCCGTCCTCGTGGATTGGCCCGGCAATGCCGGGCCTTTTCTTTTTGAAGTCGGGACGGAGTGCCGGCATGGCCAAGGAAGAACTGATCGAAATGACCGGCGTCGTGCTCGAGGTGCTGCCGGATTCGCGCTATCGGGTCACACTCGAGAACGGCCACGACCTGGTCGCCTACACCGCAGGCAAGATGCGCAAGCATCACATCCGGATCATCGCCGGCGACAAGGTGTCGCTGGAGATCTCGCCGTACGACCTGAGCAAGGGCCGGATCTGCTTCCGCCACCTCGAAGGTCGCGGACCGATGACCCCGCGCCGACGTTCCTGAACGACCGACCCCGCCGAGGCCACTCGGCGACCCGGGGTGGCGCCGCGCTCCGGACCACGCGGCGAGCGGCCAGCCATTGACAACCGGCCCTGCCGGGGACCAGATTGGTTCGCCGATCGTCCACGAAGGGGGTTGTCCATGGATCGTCCATCAGCGGGCGCACTGAACGTCGCGCCCGAGGCCACCGAGCCGGACCGGGCGACCCATCGGGTCCTCAACCAGGCCGCGCCCGCGACCGGGTTCAACGCATTCACGCAGGATCAGGCGCTCAGCTCGCGCGTCGGGCGCGTGATCGCCTGGGCAGCGGACAAGTGCGCCGCCGTCGGCGCACTCGCCGGCGACGAGGCGATCCAGGACGCCGCCCGCCTGGCCAACACCCACGACCCGGTGTTGCGGTCACACGACCGCTGGGGCAATCGGATCGATTGGGTCGAGTTCCATCCGGCCTGGCACCAACTGATGCACCTGGCGTTCTCACACGAGGTCCACAGCCTGGCCTGGACCGCCAGGGCCGACGGCGGGCATCTGGCTCGTGCGGTGCTGAGTTACCTGTGGAACCAGGTCGAGAACGGCGTCGGCTGCCCCACCGGGATGGCGTATGCGGCCGCCGCCGGATTCGCCGATCGTCCGGAGTTCGCGCTGTGGCGCGAGAAGACGCTGCAGGCCGACTACGATCCCCGGCGCCTGCCGCTGGCCGCGAAACGCGCGGCCGTGATCGGTTACGCGATGACCGAGAAACAGGGCGGCTCGGACCTGCGCGAGACGCAGACCAGCGCGCGCGCCCTGGGTCCGGCCGAAGGAGGCCACGCCTACGCCATCACCGGCCACAAATGGTTCTGCTCGGTGCCGGTGGCCGACGGCTTCTACACCCTGGCGCAGACCGGCTCGGGCGTCAGTTGCCTGTTCGTGCCCCGGATCCTTCCGGACGGGACCAACAACCGCTTCATGATCCAGCGGCTCAAGGACAAGTGCGGCAACCGGTCGAACGCCTCCAGCGAGATCGAATTCCAGGACACCTGGTCGCTGCGGGTCGGCGAGGAGGGCCGCGGCATCCGCGAGATCCTGACCCACGCCCACCTGACGCGACTGGATTTCGCCGCCGGTTCCGCCGGCCTGATGCGACAGGCGCTGACGCTGGCGATCAGCCATGCACAGAGCCGCCTGGCCTTCGGGCGGCCGATGGCCGAGCTGCCGATGCAGGCCAACGTGCTCGCCGACCTGGCACTCGACAGCGAAGCGGCGATGCTCGGTGCGTTGCGGGTCGCCGCGGCCACCGATCACATCGCCTCGAACGAGCGGGAGCGACTGTTCGCACGGGTCGCCACGCCGGTGGTCAAGTTCTGGAACTGCCAGCGTGCGCCGTATTTCACGTACGAATGTGTGCAAGTGCACGGGGGCAACGGCTTCATCATGGAGAACCCGATCGCGCGGCTGTATCGGGAGGCGCCGCTGAACTCGATCTGGGAAGGCACGTCGAACATGATGTGTATGGACGTCCTGCGCGCGATGCAACGCGAGGCCGGATGCCGGGATGTCTTCATCGACGAGGTGTCCCGCATGCGCGGCTCGAACCGGACGTTCGATCGGGCGGTCGATGACCTGAAGGATGGCCTCGACCGGAGCCGGGCCGACGACGGCCATGCGCGCGGCCTGGTCACCCGGATGGCCTATCTGCTGCAGGCCGCGCAGATGATCGAGCACAGCCCCGACGCGGTGGCTGAACTCTTCATCCGGACGCGGCTGGGCAACGACTGGATGCATGTCTACGGCACGTTGCCGGACTCGGCGGCAATCCCGGCGATCGTCGCTCGGGCGGCGGTGGTCGCTCATTGAGGGGGCTGCCCGAGAGGCTGTCCTGAGGGGCGCTCGGCGCTCGATCGGCGGGCGCCGGGCCGGGTTCATCGCCCCCGGCTCAAGTCTGCGAAAGACCGGCCGATAAGGCCGTCATGCGGCAATCCCTGCGCCAGTTTTTCCTGAAACGTCCGTTGTGGATGACGATCCCGGTGATCGTGATCATCAGCGTGGCGTCGTCGCTGGGCGCGCTGTTCCTGCTGACCGAGCTGATGGGGATGGGCTACGGGCCGACGTTCCCGCGCTCGCTGACCATCGCGATCGTGGCACCGACGCTGGTCTCGGGACCGATCGGCGGCTTCATCGTGCATCTGCTGCGCGAGGTCGAGGTGGCACGGGAACAGGCGCAACTGCTGGCCTGGAAGGACGAACTGACCGGCCTGATCAACCGACGCCGATTCGCCGAACTGGGGGTGCGTGAACTGGGGCTGGCGAGGCGCCAGGGCACGACCCTGTCGGCGGTGCTGCTGGATGTGGACGACTTCAAGCGGATCAACGACCGCTACGGTCACGCCGCCGGCGACGCGGTGCTCCAGGGGATCGGGCGCGCGCTGCCGACCGCGCTGCGCTCGACCGACCTGGCCGGGCGCTGGGGCGGCGAGGAGTTCGCCCTGTTGCTGCCCGGTGCCGTCGGCACGGACGCGGCGATGGTCACCGAACGTGTGCGCCAGACCATCGAGCGGCTGGCAGTGGCCGCCGGCGGCGGCCAGCCGTTGCGCTGTACCGTGTCCGTCGGCGTGGCCGACGCAGGGCCCGACGACACCTTCGACACCCTGATCAACCGCGCCGACCGGGCGATGTACCGGGCCAAGGCGGCCGGCAAGAACAGCGTGTTGCACGCCGAGGCCGCCTGACGGCACGCCGCCGGGCCGGCCTGCGCGCCGGTGCGATGGTCGGGTGGGCTCAGGATTCGAGCGTCGAGCCCACCTCGCCATCGGACGGCCGCTGATCGACGATCGGCAACACGTCGTTCAGCGCACCCTCCATCCGGAACACGTGCATGCGCCGCAGCACTCGGCGCTCGGGCATCGAGGCCAGTTCGTGCAGCGCCTCGTGAACGCGGTCCCGACCCCCCGCGTCGTCCAGCGTCGCGTACGCCTCCAGCGCGGGCAGCGGCGCGAAGCCGTGACGGGCCAGGCAGGCCCGGATCCCGGCGACCCCGGACATCAGCGTGGCGGGGTTGCCCTGGTCGGCGGTGGTGTCGATGTCGTAGCTGATGACCCAGCGGCTGGCCATGGCGTGTCTCCCGGAAGGTGGATGGTGTCGAGGGCAACGGCGCCCGACGGGGTTGCGTTGACCGGCCCTCGCTGATCATCGCATCCGGCTCGGCTCCATGACACGCCCGACACGGCGCATGCGACGGCGCCCCGCCTTCGGGTGATTGCGCCGTGACCATCGGGAGCGTACGGTCGGTCGCAGGCCGCGGCGTGTGCGACGCGGCACATCCGACGACGGGATCCCGATGGCATCGACCGATTTCCAGGTGACCGGCAGCAACCGGAAGGCGCCATTCACGCTGAAGCTGCATCGCGGCGACGGCATGTGCCTGCTGGCGATGAACTGGAAGAAGGGCCAGCCGCCGAAGGACTTCGTCGGCTTCGCGATCGAGTCCCGGCCGCCGGACTCCGATCGGTTCTTCGCGCTGAACAACCGCATCGGCTTCGCCGCGGACGAGAGCGAGGTCGATCCGGTCCGGCTGTCGACCCTGGTTGCCCCGATCCAGAAGTTCCGCTGGGTCCACTTTCCGCGCGACGCGAATCTCGACGGGGAATTCGTCTACCGCGTGACACCGATCTTCATGGACGTCGACGATCGCCTCAACCGGGGTGAAGCGCAGGAAGCGGCGATCGAACTGCGTCGCGAGACCTGGCCCGGCCAGCTCAACGTGACGTTCACGCGCGGATTCGTCTCGTCGCAGGCGTTCGTGCGGCGCTACGAGCGGTACGGCAGGATCGCCACGCTGCTGCCGGGCACGGCGAAGAACGGCCTGACCTTCAAGGCCACCCACCCGAAGAAGGACGAGGCGCTCGCCTGGATGGGGTTCGAGACCCGCGAGACGCTGCTCGAGCTGCTCGACCAAGCGATCCGGGAGAAGGCCGAGGTCCGAGTCGTCGCCTACGACCTGAGCGAACCGGAGATCGTCACCCGCCTGGCGAAGATCGGATCGAAGCTCAAGATCATCATCGACGACAGCAAGGAACACGGCGCGTCGGACTCGGGTGAATCCCAGTCTGCCCGGCGACTGGTGAAGACGGCCGGCAAGGCCAACGTCAAGCGCCAGCACATGAAGAGCCTGCAGCACAACAAGATGATCGTCGTCGACGGATCGAAGACACGCAAGGTCGTCTTCGGGTCGACGAACCTGAGCTGGCGCGGCCTGTATGTCCAGGCCAACAATGCGCTGGTCGTCGAGGGCCGCAAGCCGGTGGCGATCGCACGGGCCGCCTTCGACAACTACTTCGACCGGGAGGCCACGTTCGGTACGTCCGAGTCGGCCGAACTCGTCGACCTGGGCCTGAAGAACGTCGACGCCAAGGTCGCCTTCTCGCCACACGGCAAGGACAATGCATTGCTCGAGGCGATCGCCGAGGACATCGGCACGGCGAGCTCGACTGTGTTCTATTCACTCGCGTTCCTGTCGATCACCCCCGGGGTGATCAAGGAGTCGCTGAAGAAGATCAGCCGCAAGGCCGGCCTGTTCGTCTACGGCATCGCCGACAAGAAGGTCGGCGGCATCGACCTGCGCATGCCCAACGGCAACATCGCGCCGGTGTTCTCGTCGGCGTTGACGACGAACGTTCCCGCGCCGTTCGACAAGGAACCGGCCGGCGGCGGCGGCAACCGGATGCACCACAAGTTCATCGTCATCGACTTCGACAAGCCGACGGCCCGTGTGTACCTCGGCTCGTACAACTTCTCGGTCCCGGCCGACACGAAAAACGGCGAGAACCTGGTCATCGTCCGCGACCGTCGTGTGGCCGTCTCCTATGCGGTCGAGGCGCTGCGGATCTTCGACCACTACCACTTCCGCGTCACGCAGATGAACGCGAAGAAGGCGCGCAGGACGTTGCAACTCGCCAGGCCGCCGCGCAAGGCCGGTGACAAGCCCTGGTTCGCCGAGGACTACAGCGATCCACGCAAGATCCGGGATCGGGAGCTATTCGCCTAGCGGTCGTCCGCGATGGCCCGCGCCGGGCCTCACGCCCCACCGCCCGCGGCCGGACGGTGCAATCGCCGACCCGGCGACGTACCATCGCCGGGCGGGACCGGCCCCGCGGAGCGAACTGACCATGTCGGCACGCATCGACGAAGAGATCACCTTCCGCAAGCTGGAGATCCTGCTCGCCTTCATGGAGAGCGGCAACCTGGCGCGGGCCGCCGAGCGCCTGGGCACCAGCACCGTCAGCGTCCACCGCGCGCTGCACTCGCTGGAGACCGGAACGCGGTGCACGCTGTTCCGGCTCGAGGGACGCAACCTGAAGCCGAACGACGCGGCCCTGGCCCTGGCGGAGGTCGCCCGCGACGTGTTGCGACTGATGGCCGAAGGCGTCCGGACGACCCGCGAGATCGGCGGCTACGCGGCCGACCACCTGCGGATCGGATCGTTGTATTCGCTGACCCACGGCACCGTGCCGTCGGTGATCATGGGCATCAAGCTGCGCCGGCCCGAGGTGCAGACCGAACTGGTGCTCGGCTCGAACACCGACCTGGCCCGCAAGCTGCGCGACGGCGTGATCGACGCGGCGCTGATGGGCATGCCCGAGGGCACGGCCGATCTCGAGGCCGAACTGCTGTTCGAGGACGAGATCCACTTCGCGGCACCGGCCTCCTCGCGCCACGCCGCCTCGACCGAGGTCGATCTGTCGACCTGCGCCGACGAGCACTTCGTCAGCCTGAGCGAGGGTTTCGTCACCTACGACGGCTTCGTCGAGGCGTTCCGCATCGCCGGCTTCACGCCGCAGGTGGTGATGCGTACCGACGACATCTTCTCGCTGATGAACCTGGTCGGCGGCGGGGTCGGCTGCACGCTGCTTCCGGGACGGGTGCGCGACGTGCTGCCCGCGTCCGCCCGGCTGATCCGGCTGCAGGAGAAGTTCAGGATGCACCAGCGGATCGGTGTGTGTTTCCTGCGTACACGCGAACGCGACCCCAACCTGCTGGCCCTGCTCGCCGTCTGCCGCGCCGTGCGCGCCGGCTCGCGCTGACGGACCCGATCGACCCGGCCCCGGCCGGGCGAGCGCCCCGGTCACCGTTTCATCCCGCGTAAACATCCGTCGCCCGGGTTGATTGATCGTCCCGGGCGCGATTCGTAAGGTTCTCCCCAGGACACACGGCGCGGCACAGCCCGCGCCGGAAGACAACTCCGGGAGACTTTCGATGACTGGCCATTGGATCTCGATCTACGCGCTGGCAGGCATGTTCGTGCTGGCGACGGCGCTGCCGATCAACATGGGGGTGATCGCGTTCGTCGGCGCCTTCCTGGTGGGCACGCTGGTCGCCGGCATGAATACCAAGGCGATCATGGCCGGATTCCCGGCGGACCTGTTCCTGACGCTGGTCGGCATCACCTACCTGTTCGCGCTGGCCCAGAACAACGGCACGATCGACTGGCTGGTGCGCCTGGCGGTGCGCGCCGTGCGCGGCCGGATCGCGGCGATCCCCTGGATCATGTTCTTCATCGCGGCGCTGCTGACCTCGGTCGGCGCGGTGAGCCCCGCGGCGGTCGCGATCATCGCGCCGATTGCCCTCGGCTTCGCGGCCAAGTACGCGATCAACCCGCTGATGATGGGCCTGCTGGTGGTGCACGGCGCACAGGCCGGCGGCTTCTCGCCGATCAGCATCTACGGCGGGATCACCAACAAGATCGTCGCCAAGGCCGGATTGCCGCTGAGCGAGTTGTCGACGATGCTGGCCAGCCTGGGCGTGAACTTCGCGGTCTCGGTGCTGCTGTTCTTCCTGATGGGCGGCGCCCAGCTGCTGCGGCGAAGGGCCGAGGTGGCGACAAACGCCGGATCGGCGCCGACGGTGCCGGTCGCGGTGACGACGGCCCAGGGTGGCGCGCAGGTCTACGGCGATGCCGAGGCCGAATCGATGGGTGAGGAGCGCCGGACCGCGGCACACGGCGACGACTCGATGCTCGACCCGGCCGGGCCGGCGGGCGGTGGCGGCTCGCGTGGCTACCAGATGGCCACCGTCGCCGGCTTGATCGCGCTGGCGGTGCTCACGCTGCTCTTCAAGCTCGACATCGGCTTCGTCTCGATCACCATCGGCCTGGTGCTGAGCCTGATCGCCCCCAACCTGCAGAAGCGCGCGCTCGGCCAGGTGTCGTGGCCCGAGATCATGCTGATCGTCGGGGTCAGCACCTACGTCGGCGTGATGGACAAGATGGGCACGATCGAGTTCGTCGGCCACAGCGTCGCCGGACTCACCTCGCCGCTGATGGCCGCGCTGCTGCTGTGCCTGGTCGGGGCGATCGTGTCCGCGTTCGCCTCGTCGACCGCGGTGCTCGGCTCGCTGATCCCGCTCGCGGTGCCGTTCCTGCAAGGCGGCAGCGGTGTCGGCGCGATCGGCTTCATCGCCGCGATGGCGGTCTCCTCGACCATCGTCGACGTCAGCCCGTTCTCGACCAACGGCGCACTTGTGCTCGCCAACGCCAAAGGCGTCGATCGCGACCTGTTCTTCCGCCAGCTGATGATCTACGGCGCGATCATCACCGTGCTCGCGCCGGTGCTCGTCTGGCTGCTCTTCGTTGTCCTCTGACGCACCAAGGAATCCCGTGCCCACGATGTCCGCCTCCACCGCCCAGCGACACTGGACCTCGCGTGCCGACGCGCGGGCGGCCCGACTGACCCGCGCTGCCGAAGCGCTGGGCGCGAACCTCGCCGGCAAGGTCGTGGCCACCGGATCGATCGCCGACCTGCTGGAGGCGGTGATCGAGCCGGGTGACCGCGTCTGCCTCGAGGGCAACAACCAGAAACAGGCCGACTTCCTCGCCCGGGCGCTGGTGGGTCTGGATCCGCGGCGCGTGCACAGCCTGCACATGGTGCAGTCGGTGCTCGCGCTGCCCGAACACCTGGACGTGTTCGAGAACGGCATCGCGTCGCGACTCGATTTCAGCTTCTCCGGACCGCAGGGCGCACGGCTCGCGCAACTGGTATCGACCGGACGCATCGAGATCGGTGCGATCCACACCTACCTGGAACTGTTCGCGCGCTACTTCGTCGACCTGACGCCGAAGGTGGCGCTGGTCGCCGCACAGGCGGCCGATACCGACGGCAACCTGTACACCGGCCCGAACACCGAGGACACGCCGGCGATCGCCGAGGCGACCGCATTCTCCGGCGGCCTGGTGATCGCCCAGGTCAACGAGCTGGTCGACGCGCGCACGACCAAGCTGCCGCGGATCGACATCCCGGCCGACTGGGTCGGTTTTGTCGTCAAGGCGCCGCGACCGAACTTCATCGAGCCGCTGTTCACCCGCGATCCGGCGCAGATCAGCGAGATCCAGGTGCTGATGGCGATGATGGCGATCAAGGGCATCTACGCGGAATACGGCGTGCAGCGACTGAACCACGGCATCGGCTTCGATACCGCGGCGATCGAACTGCTGCTGCCGACCTACGCCGAATCGCTCGGCCTCAAGGGCCGGATCGGCCGCCACTGGGCGCTCAATCCGCATCCGGCGCTGATCCCGGCGATCGAGGCCGGCTGGGTCGACACCATCCACTCGTTCGGCTCCGAGCTCGGCATGGAGGACTACATCCGCGCCCGCTCCGACGTGTTCTTCACCGGACCCGACGGCAGCCTGCGCAGCAACCGTGCGTTCTGCCAGGCCGCCGGCCATTACGCCTGCGACCTGTTCATCGGCTCGACGCTGCAGATCGACCTCCACGGCAACAGTTCCACGGCCACGCTGGGGCGGATCGCCGGCTTCGGTGGCGCGCCCAACATGGGCGCCGACGCCCGCGGGCGCCGCCACGTCAGTCCGGCGTGGCTGAAGGCCGGTCGCGAAGCGCGCGCCGGACGCACCGGGGCCGCCGGCACGCCGCGCGGACAGAAGCTGGTGGTGCAGATGGTCGAGACGTTCCGCGAACACATGCAACCGGCGTTCGTCGAGACGCTGGACGCGTGGCAACTGGCCGAGCAGTCGGGCATGCCGCTGCCGCCGATCATGATCTACGGCGAGGACGTCAGCCACATCCTGACCGAAGAAGGCATCGCCAACCTGCTGCTCTGTCGCAACGACGCGGAACGCGAGCAGGCGGTGCGCGGGGTCGCCGGCTACACCGCGGTCGGCCTCGGGCGCGATCGGCGCATGGTGGAGAACCTGCGCGACCGCGGCGTGATCCGGCGGGCACAGGACCTCGGGATCGATCCGCGCGACGCGACCCGCAATCTGCTCGCGGCGCGCACGATGCGCGACCTGGTGCGTGCCTCCGGTGGCCTGTACCGGCCGCCCAAACGATTCCGGAACTGGTAGGAGATCGGCAATGAACCCACCGACCCCGGGCATCGAGACCCTGGAGTTTTCCTACGGCGGCGGCAGGCCCGCGGGCCGGTTCCCGCCGGTGCTGGTCGGCGTCGTCGGCTCGGGCAACCTCGAGGTGCTGCTCGAGGCCGACGGCGGCGCGGCCCTGAACGTGCACGTCGAGACCTCGGCGCGTGGCTTCGGGCCGATCTGGAAGGCGGTCCTGGACGACTTCCACGGTCGCCACCCGCTGGCGGGGCTGACGATCTCGATCAACGACATGGGCGCGACGCCCGCGGTGGTGAGCCTGCGGCTCGACCAGGCCATCGCCGAGATGACAGGAGCCCGGCCATGATCAGCTATGCCGAATGTTCGGCGCGCGAGCGGCTCGCCCGCGTGTTCGATGCCGGCAGTTTCCACGAGTGGCTGCCGCCGTCGGCCCGGGTGAGCAGTCCACATCTCGCGGTGCTCGGTGTGCCCTCGGCGTTCGACGACGGCGTGGCGATCGGACGCGCGATGCTGGACGGTCGCGAGGTCTTCGTCGCCGCGCAGGAAGGCGAGTTCATGGGCGGTGGCGTCGGCGAGGTGCACGGCGCGAAGCTGGTCGGCCTGCTGCGGCGGGCGCTGCGCGACCGCCCGACGGCGGTGCTGCTGCTCGCGGAGTCCGGCGGGGTGCGACTGCACGAGGCCAATGCCGGCCTGATCGCGGTCTCCGAAGTGATGCGCGCGGTGCTCGATGTACGCGCCGCCGGCACGCCGGTGATCGTCCTGATCGGCGGGTCCAACGGATGCTTCGGCGGGATGGGCATCGTCGCGCGCTGCGCCGACCACGTGGTGATGAGCGACATCGGCAGGCTCGGCATGTCCGGGCCCGAGGTGATCGAGGCCTCACACGGCGTCGAGGAGTTCGACTCGCGCGATCGTGCACTCGTCTGGCGGACCACCGGCGGCAAACATCGCTGGCTGTCGGGCGACTGCGACGCGCTGGTCGAGGACGACGTGGCGGCGTTTCGCGCGGCAGCGATCGACGCGATGCTCATGTCGCGGCCGGTGACGGTCGCGCGGCTCGAGGCCGAACACGCGTTGCTCGCGCGGCGGCAGGCGCTGCTCGACGAGCCGGTCGCCGACAGCGACGACGCGGTGACGCTGTGGACACGGCTCGGTGTCACCGACGCGGATCGTGTCGCCGATGCGGACGTCGATCGGGTCCGGGCGCTGCGTCCGGCCGCAAGCATCGAGGGAGTCGAGGGATGAACTGGAAGGATCTCGCGGTCGCGCTGTTCGGCACCGACCACGGCCTGCACGGCATCGCCGCCGACGGCGATTTCCTGCATGGCACCGTCGTCTTCGACGGCCGGCCGCTGACCGTGATCGGCACCACCCACCATGCGCCGATCGGCGTGCGACTGGCGCTGGCACAGGCCCACGCGGTCCTCGAGACGATTCGCCGCCATCCGGGTCGGCCGATCCTGCTGCTGATCGACACGCAGGGCCAGCAGCTCCGGCGCCGTGACGAACTGCTCGGCATCAATCGCGCGATGGCCCACCTGGGCATGACGATCGATGCCGCGCGGCGTGGCGGCCATCGGGTGCTCGGTGTCGTCTACGACCAGGCGCTGTCGGGCGGTTTCATCACCTCGGGCCTGATCGCCGACGCCTGTGATGCCTTGCCCGAAGCCGAGATCCGCGTGATGCGGATCCCGGCGATGGCCCGGGTGACCAAGCTGCCGGAGGTGATGCTGACCGAGCTGTCCAAGGCGAACCCGGTGTTCGCCCCCGGGGTCGACAACTATGTCGCGATGGGTGGCGTGCGCAGGTTGTGGCGTGGCGATCTGGCGGCGTGCCTGCGCGAGGCGCTCGCCGACGCGCCGACCCGGGACGAACGCGCCCGCGACGGCGCCGATCGCGGCGGACGGCGGTTGGCCGCCGACGTGATCACCCGGGTGCTCGACGCCGCGTGACGCGCCGACAGGTCGCTCCGATGCACACCCTCGACACGACGCAGGACGCCACCCGGATGGCCACGACCGAACGCCTGCAGCGCCATCAGCTGGCCTGGCCGACCCGCACCGGTTGGCACGTGCTGCTCGATCGGGCATGGGATCCGGCCGCCCGCGACTGCATCCGGCACTGGGCCGCCCACGATCTGCCGCTGGTGGTGGCACGACAGGCGTCGGGTCGGGGAGCGGCCACCGGCACACTCGCCCTCGGCCTGCCCGCACCCGGTCGCTGGCAACGCCGGCGCCTCGCGGTGGCGATCGACCGTGACCACATCCGGCGCATCGACGACTGTCCCCGGCTCGATGCGATCGGCGCGGTGCTGCCGCCCGATGCACGCGCCGATGCCGGCCGGCTCGCGGCGGCGCTGCGTGCACTCGGTGTCGTCGCCCGCGTCTTCGGCAGTCATGGCTGGCAGATGATCACCGGGCTCGATCACCTGCGCCCGGGCTCGGATCTCGACCTGCTGCTGGCCGTGGACGACGCCGGGCAGGCGGACGCATGTGTGCGCTGCCTTCAGGCGGCCGGCTCCACACTGCCCCGCCTCGACGGCGAGCTGATGTTCGCCGACGGTGCCGCGGTGGCCTGGCGCGAGTGGCTGCCCTGGCGTGCCGGCGAACGGGCCGCGTTGATGGTGAAGACGATCGACGACGTCTCGATGGTGTCGTCGGCGGAACGATTCGTCGCGGCGAGGGCGGACGCATGAGCCACGAGAGCGTGAACCGCGATGGCGTGAACCACGCCGGCACCGACCCGCGGCTCGGTGCCCCCCCGCCGACCGCGTGCACCGGTGTCCCCGACAGCGTCGCGATCGGCCGCGCCGCATGCCTGGCGTTGTACGACGAACTCGCGCTGTCGCCCAAACCCGGCCTGGTCACGCTGACCGACGCCGGCAGCCATGACGACATGGATGCGCGCCATTTCATCGGCAGCCTGTTCGCGCTGCGTGGCTACTTCACTCGGATCGCCCGGCTCGGCGCCGAGGGCGCGCCGTTCACCGCGCTCGAACGCTGCGGCATCGACGCCGAAGCCCGGATGATGGCAGCCACCGGCGGCATCAACACCCACCGCGGCGCGATCTTCCTGCTCGGGCTGCTGTGCGCGGCGGCCGGCGCGTTGGCGGCCGAAGGCCGTGTGGCGAGGGCGCCGGAACTGCGGCACACGCTGCTGGCCCGCTGGGGAGACGCACTGGCCGTCCGCGCGCAACGGCCGTCGACGCTGCCGGGCGGTCGTGCCGCACGGCGCCACGGATTGCGCAGCGCCGGCGTCGAGGCCGCGCTCGGCTTTCCGGTGTTGTTCGAGGTCGCGGTGCCGGCGGCGGTCGATGCCCAGGCGCGCGGCCTCACCCGCCGCGATGCACGGCTCGACACGCTGTTCGCCGTGATCGCGACCCTCGACGACAGCAACCTCGCCCATCGTGGTGGCCTGCAGGGGCTGCGTGATGCGCAGCAACTCGCCCGGGGCTTCCTTGCCGACGGGGGCGCAGCGCGTCCCGGCGGCATCGCCGCGGCCGAGGCGATCGGTCGCGAATTCGTCCGCCGTCGCCTGTCACCGGGCGGTGCCGCCGACATGCTCGGTGCGGTGTGCTGGCTGCAGCGGCTCGGCGCGTTGTCCCCCGGATGAAGAGGACCGGATGAGTGTCGCGCTGCTGTTCGCCGGCCAGGGCGCCCAGCATCCGGCGATGTTGCCGTGGCTCGACGACGCCGCGCTGCTGGCGAGGATCGGCCGACGGCTGGGCACGACCGACTGGCGCACGGGTCTGGCCGATCCGGCGTGGGCGTCGTCCAATCGCCACGCGCAGGTGTTGCTCACCGCGACCGCCAGCGCGGCCTGGGAGCAGCTCGCGCCGGACCTGCCGGCACCCGCGTGTGTCGCCGGGTACAGCGTCGGGGAACTGGCCGCGTTCTGCGCCGCCGGCGTGTTCGATGCATCGTCCGCGGTCGACCTGGCCGTGTCCCGCGCCGAGGCGATGGACCGGTGTGCGGCTCTCGCGCCTGGCGCGATGATCGGCGTGACCGGTCTCGATCCCGCCGCGATCGAACCGCTGTGCACAGTCACCGGCGCGTCGATTGCGATCCGCAACGGCATCGACAGCGTCGTGCTGGGCGGCACCCGGCGTGCGATCGATGCCGCCGGTCACGCCGCGGCCGCGGCTGGCGCGCGCGTCACCGCGCTGCCGATCGGCGTGGCCTCGCACACACCACTGATGCGCGCCGCGGTCACCGAGTTCGCCCGGACCCTGGCTGCGGTGCCGGTGAAACGGCCGGCCGCGATCCTGTTCACCAACACACGGGGCCGGGTCGACGATGCCGGCGGCGCGACCGAAGCGCTGGCCGAGCAGATCGCGGCCACCGTCCGCTGGGACGAGTGCATGGATGCGATCCACGCCCGCCGCCCGGCCTGTGTGCTGGAGATCGGTCCCGGCGACGCGTTGTCGCGGATGTGGGCCCAGCGCCATCCTGAAGTGCCGGCCCGGTCGTGTGACGCGTTTCGCAGCCGCGATGCGGTGGTGCGCTGGGTATCGGCGCAGCTGTCCGGTCGTTGATCCGCCGACCACGATCCGGTGCACGGCGGGCGACATCCGGACGCCGCGATCGGCGACACACATTGCCGGCCTCGTCCTACATCGCGTTCCCCCGGTCCGCTTTATCGTCCGATCCACAGCAACAACCACGCCGCCGGCGGCGGACGAGACAGGAACACGCCATGGACGAAAGTGATCAGCTGCGGATGCTCGAGGCGATGACTGGCGGCCGTGCACCCGGCGGTGCGAGGATCACCGGCGCGCGGACACGCCGGCTCGGCAAGAACGCCAAGCTGATGACCTACGAGGCCGCGTTCGACGCCCCGGACGGCAGCAAGCGCCTGGTGATCGTGTCAACGCTGTACGAACGCCGCGACGGCAAGTGGCAGGGTGTGCTGCACCGGCAGACGCCGGTCGAGCGCGTGCCGACGACGGATGGGGCCTGAAGCCCGGCAGAGGGCTTGAATCCCGTCAGGCCGCGAGGCCACGCGGTGTCACCGCGGCAGGTCGAACAGCAGCACCTCAGCCTGCTCGCGCCCCTGCACCAGCGTGATCGAGGTCACGTCCGACACCATCAGCGCATCACCGGCGACCAGCGACTCGCCATTGACGATGAGTGAACCGCGTGCGACGTGCACGTAGCCTAGCCGACCAGGGTCGAGCGGATGGATCAGCTGATCGTCGGCACCGACCAGCGCCGCGTAGATCCGCGCATCCTGATGGATCGTCACCGAGCCTTCGGCGCCATCGGGTGAGGCGATCAGGCGCAGCCGGCCGCGCTTGTCGTCGGCCTCGAACCGCTTCTCCTCGTAACCCGGCGCGATGCCGGTCACGGACGGCTCGATCCAGATCTGCAAGAAGTGGACCGGCTCGAGTTCGGACGCGTTGAACTCGCTGTGCTGCACGCCGCGCCCGGCACTCATCCGCTGCACGTCCCCGGACCGGATCACGGATCCGTTGCCGATGCTGTCCTGGTGTGCGAGGGCACCATCGAGCACGTAGCTGATGATCTCCATGTCGCGGTGACCGTGGCGTCCGAACCCCTTGCCCGGCTGGACCTTGTCCTCGTTGATCACCCGCAGCGGGCCGAAGCCCATGTGGGCCGGATCGTAGTAGTCGGCGAAAGAAAAGCTGTGTCGCGAGTGCAGCCAGCCGTGGTCGGCAAAACCGCGTTCGTGGGATCGGCGAAGGGTTTGCATGGTCGGCCGAGTGTAGCGCGGAGGTTCGGCCGCGATGCGAAATCCCGCGTCCGGACCGCATCGTGGAGCACACTGCGCGGACCGGCAGCCGGGCACCGCCGGGGGCTCATGACAGGAGCGCCACCGCCAGCAGCGTGCCCCCGATCGCCACGCCATGACAGGTGATCGCGGCTGCCCGTCCGCCCCGCAAGCCCAGGTCATGCAGGCTGTGCCGGATCCGATGGCAGCCATGGAACAGGAACAGCGAGATCACCGCAAGCACAACCAGCTTGCCCACCGGATGCTGCGCGAGCGCCAGCACTCGGGCGTGATCCCAGGCCGATGCCGGCAGCAGCCAGCCCAGCGGCAACGCGATGCCGGTGACGAACACCAGCACCGGCGCCAGCAGCGCCGACACCATGCCGCCGGCGCCGAACAGCGCCCAGAACACCGGTTCATGCGACCGCCTCATCACCCGCCCCAGGCCAACCCGCCGAGGATCAGCAGCGACAACATCACCGTGAGCAGCAGGCCACCCGCGGTGATCACCGAGGGAGCGAACGGAAGCTTCGGCAACGTCTTCGGCATCACCTGGAACCAGGTCAGGCTGTGATAGACCAGCAGTGGCAGTGCCAGCACGTGCAGCGTGATCGACAGCGGTGTGGCCAGCAGCGAACGCCAGGCCTCGAACGCGGCTTCGCCCCGCACCAGGCACACGAGGCCGGCCAGCAGGACCAGCGCATAGGCCACCACGGCCAGCGCCGAACTCTCGCGGACCATGTAACGCGCGAAGTGCGGATTCCTGCGCCACCAGCCGGTCATCGGGCGCACATGGGTCCGCGCGGTGGTGTGGTGGCGACTCATCGGGACGGCGCCTTCGGCCGCAGCAACCGGCCCAGGCCCACGTAGTCGATCGTGCTGTTGACCTTGTTCCGGTTGATCGCCTGGGCCGGATCGACGCCCTTGGGGCAGACCACCGAACAGTAGCCGACCAGCGTGCAGCCCCAGACACCCTCCTCTGCATTGGCCACGTCGGCACGCGCCGGCCAGCCCTTGTCGCGCGAATCGGCGTTGTAACGATGCAGCAGTGCCAGCGCGGCGGGGCCGAGGAAACGATTGTCCAGGCCGTATTGCGGACAGGCCGCATAACAGAGCTGGCAGTTGATGCATTGCGCGTACGACACATACGCGTCCATCTGGCCCGGCGTCTGTTGATGGGTTCCCACCGACAAGGCCCGTTCCTGCCTCGGTATCAGCCACGGCCTGACGGTCTCGAGCTTGTCGAGGAAGTCGGCCTGGTCGATGACCAGGTCGCGCAGGATCGGGAAATGATGCAGCGGCTCGATGCGCAGCGGGCCCGGCAGATAGTCGCGCAGGAACGCATGGCACGCCAGCGCCGGCACGCCGTCGATCATCATCCCGCAGCTGCCGCAGATCGCCATCCGGCACGACCAGCGGAAGGTGAGGCTGCCGTCGACATGGTCCTTGATGTGCTGCAGGCCCTGCAGCACCGACATCGAATCGTCGAACGGGATCTCGTAGCGTTGCCAGCGCGGCGCCTCGTCGGCTCCGGGATCGAAGCGCTGGCACTCGAGCACGATCGTGCGCGTCGCCGTGCGAGTGGCGAGTTCGCCGGCCATCGTCAGGTCAGCACGGCCCCGGCGCCGGCACCGCCGTACTGGCGTACCCGCGGCGGGGAGGTCGTGATCGTCACCGGTTCGTGGCTGATCACCGGCGGCCCGTCGCCTCCGTAGCCCGCCAGCGAGTGCACCAGGAAGCGCTCGTCGTCGCGCTGGTCGAATTCGTCCAGGCGGACATGGGCGCCGCGCGACTCCTGGCGCTGCAGCGCCGAGTGTGCGATCGCCTCGGCCACCTCGAGCATCGAACCGAGTTCGATCGCCGACAGCCATTCGGTGTTGAACGCGCGCTGGTGATCGTCCAGCCGGATGCCGCGGCGCCACCGCTCGCGCAGCGCGGCCAGCGTGTCGCAGGCGGCCCGCATGCCGGCGGCATCACGAAAGATGCCGACACCCGCCTCCATGGTGTCACCCAGCGTGTCCCTGAGCGTGGCGACCCGTTCGCCGCTGTCGCGCCTCAGCATGGCCAGCAGCCGAGTGGTCGTCGCCCGGGCCTGCTGTCGCACCAGGGAGGAAGGCGAATCGGACTTCTCGCGCACGTACGACGCCGCACGCTCGCCGGCGACGCGACCGAACACGACCGTCTCGGCCAGCGAGTTCGAACCGAGCCGGTTCGCCCCGTGGATGCCGACGCTTGCACACTCGCCGGCGGCGAAGAGTCCCGCGATCGAGGTCTCGGTCCAGCGGTTGCAGCGGATGCCCCCCATCGTGTAGTGCACCGCCGGGCGCACCGGGATCGGCGTGGTGACCGGATCGACACCGGCGAAGGTCTTCGCAACCTCGGTGATCAGCGGCAGTCGCGCATGGATCTTGTCCGCGCCGAGATGGCGCAGGTCCAGATGCACTGCATGCCCCGACGGCGTGTCGACCGTGTTGCCCTTGCGCTGCTCGTGCCAGAAGGCCTGCGACAGCCGGTCGCGCGGGCCCAGCTCCATCGCCTTGGGCCGCGGCCACGGATCGACCGGGCCGAGGCCGTAGTCCTGCAGGTATCGGTGGCCATGCCGGTTGACGAGGATCGCCCCTTCACCCCGGCAACCCTCGGTGATCAGGATCCCGCTGCCGGGCAGCGCGGTCGGGTGGTACTGCACGAACTCCATGTCACGCAGCGCGACGCCGTGGCGCCAGGCCATCGCCATCCCGTCGCCGGTGACGATGCCGGCGTTGGTGTTCTGCCGGTAGACACGACCGGCGCCGCCGGTGCACAGGATCACCGCGCGGGCCTCGAACAGGAAAAAGGCGCCGGTGGCGATCTCGATCGCGAGCACACCCCGCACCCGACCTTCCTCGACGAGCAGGTCGGCGACGAAGAACTCGTCGTAGCGGGTGATCGCGTCGAATCGCAACGAGGTCTGGAACAACGTGTGCAGCATGTGGAAGCCGGTCTTGTCGGCGGCGAACCAGGTGCGCTGCACCTTCATGCCGCCGAAGAAGCGCACGTTAGTCCGGCCGTCGGCCAGGCGGCTCCACGGGCAACCCCAATGCTCGAGCTGCACCATCTCCTCGGCGCAGTGCTCGACGAAGTAACCCACCGCGTCCTGGTCACACAACCAGTCGCCGCCGGCCACGGTGTCGTCGAAGTGCAGCGCCAGCGAATCGTCGTCGCGGATCACACCCGCCGAGCCGCCTTCGGCCGCCACCGTGTGGCTGCGCATCGGCACGACCTTCGACAGCAGCGCGATGCGCAGGGCGGGATCGGCCAGATGGGCGGCGATCGCCGCGCGCAGGCCGGCCCCGCCACCGCCGACAATGACGATGTCGGTGCGGACGACCTGCGGATCGACGTCGCTCACGGCGGAACTCCGGTTGAGCACTTCACGAATTGGCCAACCGCAAGATTACAGACCTCGGCATCCGTCGTGCGTGACTTGAGTCCAGGTGCGCCAGGTTCCGCCCGTACCGCCGCGCCCGTACCGCCGCGTTCAGGCCGCCGGCGCGCCCACCTGCTTGCGGGGATCCGCCTTCGCGAAAGCCTCCAGCTTCTCGCAGTCGGCCATGATCCGCGTCACGGTCGGGATGTCCGGCACCTCGATCTTGAACACCCTGGCCACCGCGATGATGCTGGCCAGGCAGATGTCGGCCATCGTCAGTGCATCACCGTGGCAGAAACGTCCGGTCTCGGGCTCGTTAATCAGCCGTTGCTCTAGCGCCTGCAGGCCGGTCGTGAACCATTGGATCTGCCAGGCGCGCCAGGCCGCGTCGTCGAAGCCGGCGGTGGTCGTCAGGTACTTCCGGATCCGCGGCGTGATCAGAGGGTGGGTGTCGGCCGCGAGCATCGCGACCAGCGAACGCACGCGGGCTCGACCGTGCGGATCGGCGGGCAGGAGCGGCGGCTCGGGATGGATCTCGTCGAGGAATTCGAGCAGCGCCTGCGACTGCGTGATCGGCGTGGACGGCTGGCCTGGCGCGCGATCGATCAGCGCGGGGATCGCGGCCATCGGGTTGATCTTCAGGAACGCCTCGCTGCGCTGTTCGCCGGCATCGAGGTTGATGTTGTGTTCCTTGGCCTGCAAACCCTTCAGGTTCAGGGCCACGCGGACGCGATAGGTCGCGGAGGTGCGCCAATAGGAAAAGAGTTCGAAGCGGGGTTCGTCCATTGAAGGCTCCTGGTGGGTCGATGCTGGCGAGCAGTCCGAACCTACAGCATTGATCGCGCTCGCGCGACCTCTCCCCTTGGACCGGACCCGGCAAGACCCGGGCATCGACGCCCCGAAAGTGATCGGAAAGACCGCGCCTTTGCCCATGGCCACCTGCGGGTCATTCCCGCCGACTCCGGCGCCACACGCCGATGATCGTTGCTCCGCGGGAGGATCCATGACTCTGGCCCTGTCCACATTGCGCCGCTACGGCGCCATCCTCGTCACCGCCGGCATCCTGGCCGCCCTGACGGCCTGCGCGCAGAACCCGGCGACTCCGGCTCCGCCGGCCACCCCGGCTTCGGCGAGCGCGACCTCGCCGACACCCGCATCACCGACAGCCGCGACCCCCTCGACCCGACCCACGATCGTCATTGTCGCCACCGGCGGCACGATCGCCGGCGCCGGCGCCTCCGCGTTGAACAGCGCGACCTATCAGGCAGCGAAGGTTCCGGTCGACAAGCTGATCGCCGGTGTGCCGGAACTGACCACGGTCGCCAACATCCGCGGCGAGCAGGCCTTCCAGATCGCCAGCGAGAGCTTCACCGACGACAAGCTGGTCGAACTCGGCAAACGGGTCGCCGCGCTCGCGCGGGATCCGGGGGTCGACGGCATCGTGATCACCCACGGCACCGACACGCTGGAGGAGACCGCGTTCTTCCTGAACCTGGTGATCCGCAGCGACAAGCCGATCGTGGTCGTCGGGTCGATGCGGCCCGGATCGGCGATGTCGGCCGACGGCATGCTGAACCTGTACAACGCCGTGGTCCTGGCCGCCGCGCCGAGCGCCAGGGGCAAAGGGGTGCTGATCGCGATGAACGACGACATCCTGTCGGGTCGCGATTCGGCCAAGCGGGCAAACATCAAGACCAGCGCGTTCTCCAGTCCCTGGGGCGCGCTGGGCATGGTCGTCGAAGGCAGGACCTACTGGTTCCGTACGCTGGCCAAGCGCCACACCGCCTGGTCCGAGTTCAACATCGACGAGATCACCGCGCTGCCCAACGTGCAGATCCTGTATGGCGCCGGCAACATGAACCCCGAGCTCTACCAGACGGCTGTCCGCACCGGCGCCAAGGCGATCATCCACGCCGGCACCGGCAACGGCTCGGTCGCGAACTACCTGGTCGACACGGTCAGGTCGGTCCGTGCCGGCGGTGTGCAGGTCGTCCGCTCGTCACGGATCGGCGAAGGCTTCGTGCTGCGCAACGCCGAGCAGCCGGACGACAAATACGACTGGGTCGTCGCCCACGACCTGAACCCGCAGAAGGCGAAGATCCTCGCCGCGGTCGCGCTGACCCGGCCGGGGATGACCAGTGCGGAGCTGCAGCGGATCTTCTGGGAGTATTGAAGGCACCTGGCGACGGTGCCTACGAGTCGGTCGCCTCGTCGAACAGATCGAACTCCCCGTCCAGCACGTGTTCGAGCAGTCCGGTGCTCCAGCCTCGCCGCAGGTCCTTGACCAGCGGCGAGCGGCCTTCACGATAACGACGTGTCGGGCGCGCACGCGACGGATCGGCCGATGCCGCGGACATCGGCGCGGCGGCACCGACACGAACCACTGCCGACGCCAGCACCACCCGCCGCGACTTCTCGAGCTTCTCCAGCAAGTGCAATCCCGGTTCGTCGCGCAGCAGGCCGAACACACCGGGTCCGCTGATCTGGATGCGACCGGTCGGCGGTACTGTCGCGGCCAGCGCCCCGGCCACTGTCGTCACCTGGAACCGCCGTCGTGCCGCCCAGCGCAGATACATCGTCGTCAGCCGATGCACCCAGGCCGCATCCCTCGATGACTGCGCGTCGGCATCGCGGCCGATCACCTCGAGCACCACCTCGAACGGATGGCCGTCGTGCAGGTCCTTCAGCCCGGCCGACAACACCAGCAACTGGCTGGCCAAGCTCTGGGTGACGGTGAGCGCCACGCGATCACGGACACGATCCGGCTCGCGGATTCGCGCCGAGATCGATTGCGCGGCACGCAGCCCGGCATCGAACCGGTCCAGCCGTTCCAGACGCTCGATGGCCTCGATCCTGCGCTCGGATTGCCAGAACAGCGGCTCGCGCATCCGCGACAGCAACATCTGCTTCTCCGGACCGAGCGCCGCGTCGCGGGCGGCCGATTCGAGTCGCGACAGCTCCGACAGCAGGAAGTCGACTTCCGCGGGATCTCCACGCGGCGCGCGCAGTACCGCACGGATCGAAGGCGGCCTCGACTTGCCCGAGGGCTTCGGCGCCTCGACGCCGACCTCCGGTTGCGGACCGTCGGGATCGACGAACTCGGCGACGATCCGGCTGCCGTCGCTCTGCAGGAACAGGAACTGATCACCCTGCGGAAACTTGCGTGCGGCGATCGTGAGCGCCATCGGCGCGAGCAGGTGCTGCTCGATCGCACGGCGCAGCGGGCGGGCGCCCATCTCGGCGGAGAAGCCGACCTCGAGCAGGAAGTCGATCGCCGATTCCTCCACCTCCACCGCCCACGGCCGGTCCCGGAAGCCGCGCCGTTCCAGCGCGCGCCGGACTTCCTTGCGCAACACGTCGCGCATCGCCGTGCGCGTCAGCGGATTGAAGACGATCACCCGGTCGATCCGGTTGATGAACTCCGGCCGGAAGACCTGCGCGATCGCCGCGTGGATCTGCGCTTCGTCGAAACGTGCACCCGGCGCGGTGAAGCCAGGCGAGGGTGCGCGGTGCGCGGTGGCGCCGAGATTGGAGGTCAGGATCAGCAGCGTGTGCCGGAAGTCGACGGTCTGCCCGGCCGAATCGGTCAGCCGCCCGTCGTCGAAGACCTGCAGCAGCAGATCCCAGGCTGCCGGATGGGCCTTCTCGAACTCGTCGAGCAGCACCACCGAGAACGGCTGGGCCGCGATCCGATGCACCAGCGCCTCGCCGCTGCCAACGTCGTGCTGCGAGCCGATCAGCCGCGAGACCGCGGCCGGACTGTGCAGCTCGCTCATGTCGATGCGTACCAGGCGTTCCGGAGAACTGAACAGGAATTCGGCCAGTGCCTTCGCGAGTTCGGTCTTGCCGGTGCCGGTCGGCCCGGCGAACAGCAAGACACCGATCGGCCGCCCGGGATCGGTGAGCCCGGCCTTGAGCAGCGCGATCCGTTCGACCACGCAGTCGACCGCGGCCTCCTGGCCCAGGATCCGCGCTGCGAAGAACGCCCGCATCCGTGCCGGATCGAGCGGCTGCTCCTCGTCGAGGATCAGCGCCGGCAGGCCGGTCATCGTGGTCAGCGCGGCCAGCAGCTCCGCACGGGTGGCGGTCCGCCGTCGGCCCGCCCGATCGATCTCGTCGAACACTTCCCGGACCAGCTCGATCGCGCTGCCCGGCAGCGCACGGAAGGTCAGGTACTGGCGGGCGAGACCCACCGCCTGCGCGATGAACTGCGGGCCGATCGCCGCGCAGGCCGATGGCCGCTCGCGACGGACGATCGCCTCGAGCACCGGTTCACATTGGGCCGGCGTCGGTTCGTCGAGCGGGACCTGGCGCAGCAGTGCCCGCATCCGCGGCCGCTGACGCAACATCTGCTGCCACGCGGCCGTGTCCATGTCGGCGATCACGCAGAGCTCGCCGGCCTCGATCGCCGGCATCAGCAGGTCGATGATCCCGCGCGGACTCATCGAATGCGCGCCCGCGGTGACCGCGAGTTGCAGGTCCGGGCAATACCAGATGCAACGCCTGGCCGGCGTGATGTCGTGCAGGAAGCGGCGGATCCGCTCCTCGAGCATGCCGATGTAGGTCGCGCCGGCGACAAAATCGGTGGTCGAGTGTTCGACGATCTTCCAGCCCTGCGTGATCAGTGTCTGGGTGGCGAGGCGCAGGCATGACGTGCGACCGGCGCCGGAGGGACCGGTGACGACGAGACTGATCGGCACGGCTCGGTGCAGCAGACGCGAGAGCGCATCGACCGTTGCGCTGTTGCCTGGGTAGGTGATCAGCGGGACGCTGTCACGCTGGGTCCACGGGGTGCCGATGGGTGGTTCCGCGGGGGCGGGATCAGCGGGGGCGGGCGGCGGGGGCGGCTCCGCGCCATCGTCGACCACCGGCTCCGGCTTGTCCGGATCGCGATCGCCGTCGGCGTCTTCGGGTCGGCCTGTCATCCGGCGAACTCTACCGAATCGCCGGCCGGACGCGCAGCCGCCCGGCCGGCGCCGTTGCGTGACCCCTCTTCGCGCAGCAGCTTGCGCAGCCACGCGCAGCCCGCGTCGTGCTGGCTGCGCTCGTGCCACACCGCCCGCACCGGAACCTTCGGCAGGCGCAGGCCTCGCGGCAGCTCCAGCACCTGCAGCGGCAGCGCCTTCGCGTGGAACCGGGCCACCGGTTCGCTGACCAGCGCGATCGCATCGGTGGCCGCCACCATCGCGACCGCCGCACCGAGCGGTTGCACCGACGCGACCAGGCGGAACGGCGCGCCGGCCGCACCGAAGGCCCGGCGCAGTTCATCCTCGGTCGACGTCGAGTGCGGGAACACGACCACCTGGGGCAGGGACACGAACTGCCGCATCGTCAGCCGCCCGCGCAGCATCGGATGACGGGCACGGGCGACCGCGACCAGCCGGTTCTCGTACAACATGCTCGCGCGCAGATCGGGGGGGATGTCCTCGTAGTGGGCCACCGCCAGGTCCAACGCGCCGCTGCCGAGCAACGGCGTCGGCACCTCGTGCGGCGCGCTGCTCACCCTCAGCGTCACCTCCGGTGCCTCGACGAGCAGTCGACGCATCACTGCCGGCAGCAGCAACTGGCCGGCAGCGTCGGACACGGCGATCCGGAACTGACGCCGAAGGCGTTGCGGATCGAACACGCCGGGCCCGCCGAACAGCCGGTCGACGCTGGCCAGCGCGTCGCGCGCCAGCGGCATCAGCTCGGCCGCCCTCGGCGTGAGCACCAGGTCCCGGCCGACGCGCACCAGCAGCGGATCGCCGAACAGCTCGCGCAACTGGCTCAGCGCACCGCTGACGGCCGGCTGGCTCAGGTGAAGACGCCGGGCGGCGCGGGTGACGTTGCGCTCCTCGAGCAACACATCCAATGCGGCGAGCAGCCGGTGCGCCTGACGGGGGGTATTGGACATTCCGATGGCTGGGATCGACGAAATCGACTTCCCCGATGGTATCCCGGAGCGCACGCTTGTCTCCACACCCACCGCTCCAAGGAGTCCGCCATGTCCGCCCTGCCTCTCGTTCCGCGTTCCTCCCTTCGTGCCCTCGTGGCCGCCGGCCTGATGACGGTCGCCGGCGTCTTCGGCAACACGGACGCCGCAGCCGCGGATTCGAACCTGCCGTCGTCCGAGGCCCCGTTCGCCGCGCCCCGCGTGATGCTGGTCTGGGTCGGCACCGGCCTCGCCTCGGTACATGCGGACGGCGCGTGGCGTCGGGTGCCCGGGCAGGACTACGAGTTCTCGGTCACCCAGCGCCGCTACGCCGGCCACTGGGAATCGGTGAAGGTGCAGCACCGACGTCATCCGGCATACGACGGCAGCGCCGGCCCTCGCGACCAGGTGCACTACTTCCGCATCGACCTGGGCAACTCCGAGGGCGACGACTCGGCCTTCGCGCTGCAATCGGACCTCGGGCTCGGCCAGGGCCGGATCGACCGCGCGTTGCGGGTCGGGCGCATGGAGTTCGATGCCCGCGACGTGAGCATGTTCGCTCCGTTCAACCGGTTCCGGATCAGCCAGCACTACCGGTACGAGGAAGGCCTGTTGCTCGAGACGGTCGAACTGTTCAAGAAGAAGGGCGATCTCGAGGTCCCGTTCATGCGGATCGAGGAGCGTGCCGTGCTGATGGCGCCGCAGCGGTTCGCCGCGGCGCCCGACGGGGATGCGGTCGTCGCGCGCTGAACGCGCCGGTTCGGCAACCGCGGGACAGTGCCCATCACCGATCGGCGTCGGCGCTTGTCCCGCGAACGCGGCGTTGCCATCGGTCGTGGTCGGGTGCAGAGTCACTCGCCTCGGACAATCCGCCTGGAGACGACCATGCCATTCGAACTGACCCACGTCCTGGTTTCGCGGACGTTGACGTTGCAGAAGCGTGCCGACGGCGAGTTCCAGTTCTTCACCGTCAGCAGCGAAGGCAGGTTCCCGGTGCTGTTCGCCGGCCGTGTGATCCGCCGCGCGTCGGCGACCTTCAGCTACAAAATGCGCGTCGCACCGGTCGAGCCGGTCGACGGCCCCGGGGGCGGGGGCACGGAACCGCTGCACGGTGGCATCGAAACGGAGAACAAGACGATCCCGCTCACGTTCAGGATCTTCACCCCCGACGGACGCGAGTTCACCGGCAACCAGATCACCCGTGCCGACCTGGACAAACATCGCGACCTGCGCGGCGCACCCTCGGGCGACTGGTCCTACAAGCTGCACGGCGAGAGTGAACACCTGTTCATCGACGAGGACTCCAGCATCACCAACGCCAAGGGCGTGGTCGGCATCACGCTGATCGAACCCGTGCCGAACGAAAGTGCAGCGCAGCTCATCGCCGACAAGCCGATCCTGCCCACCGGGCAGTCGTTCACGTTCGACCTGTTTCGTGTCGGCAGGTTCATCGCCGAGATCTCGCTGCCCCCGCTGATGCCCTGGCGCGGCACGATGCGCCTGCTCGACTCCGACGGCCGGCAGGTGGCCACCACGACGCGTGATCGCCTGACCTTCGACGTCGGACTGGCCGCGCTGCGCCGTCCGCGCGCCGCCTCGGGATCACTGCTCGACACGTTTCGAGTGCCCAAGTGGACACTCGAGGTCTCGCCGAAGGGCGGCGCGGTCCTCGGCAATCCGCGGATCTCGGCCACGGTGATCGGCTCCGGACGCATCCGCATTCCGACCCTGAAGGAACGGATCGACAAGCTCCTCGGCCCGCGTGGCACGTTCATCCGCCTGTTCGGGCAGAACGCGGGCGGTGAAGCGCTGGGTCGGCTCGAGATCCTGGATGTCGTCAGCGCCGAGACGATCGAGATGCACGACCTTCTCGACGGCTTCGTCAAGGATGCGGGCGGCGACATCGAGGCACACAAGGTCTACACGATCGAGAGCAAGTCCGAGGAGCTGGCCGGCGGATTGAAACTCGACGTGTCCACGCTCAAGGTCGACACGATCGACGTCGACATCGGTCCAGGCGTGAAGCTGGGCGCCGCGGTGCCGGCCATCCGGCTGACGGTCGCGGTGTCGGGCGCCGCGAGGGTCAAGTTCAAGGGCCAGACACTGGCCACGGGCAGGATGCGCAACGGCCGCGTCGCGATCGAAGTGGGCATGACGGTGACACCCGACGGGACACCAAGGATCGTGACCGACATCCCGGATTCGCCGTTCGACATCGACATCAGCACCGCGGTCAAGGCGGCTCTGGTGGCGACCCTGGGGATCGGCGGACTGATCGCCGGCATGGGCATCACCGAATACGTCGAGAGCCAGATCAACGGCGCGATCGTCGCCCAGGCGCGCCGGCTGTTCGCGAATCCCACGATCGGGCCGCGCATCATGATGACGATCTTCGGCGCACACCTGACCTACAAGCCGATCCGCATCGACGGCGATGCGATCGTCTTCGACCATATCGCGCCGGTCGAGCCCGAGCCGCGGCCTTCGCGGGCGTACCACGGGGCGATCGGGCGCGGCTTCAATCTGCTCGGCCCGCAGGCGATCGGCTTCGTGCCGCCGGTGCTCGGCGACACCTGGCGCGCGGACAACCTCGCGCACAAGATCGATCACGTCGTGGTCGTGATGATGGAGAACCGTTCGTACGACCATGTGCTCGGCTACCGGTCGCTGCCACCGATCGGCGAGGCGGCCGAAGGCCTGACCGAGCCGATGATCCAGGCGATCGAAGCGGCCGCCGGCGGGCCTTTCGACGTCCGGGACCTGCAGCTCGCCGGCTTCGCCGCCAACGCCGCCGGCCGCAAGACCCGCCTGCCCAAAGGCGTCGGCCACGAGGTGGAGGATGTCGCCGAACAGCTGGGCGCGCGCACCGCGGGACCCCCGGGCAAACCGCAGATCAACAGCCCCAACGGTTTCGTCGAGAACTTCAAGAAGCGGCTCAAGGGGGATGCCGAAGGCTGTGTACCCGACGACGCGCTGGGTTTCTACGGCGCCGACAACCTGCCGTTTTTTGCCTACCTGGCCGAACACTACGCGTACAGCGACCGCTACTTCTGCTCGCATCCGGGGCCGACCCTGCCCAACCGGATGTACTCGCTGACCGGCGATGTCCAGCACGACCGCTACGGCTTTCCGATCCTCGCCAACAACAACAGTGACAACTTCCTGCTGTCGCGCGCGCAGACGATCTACGATTTCCTGGTCCGCAAGGGCCTGGGCTTTCGCGTCTACGAAAGCGAGCCGTCGGTGACGATGCTGCGGATGTTCGCGCGTTATGCGACCGACCGGGTCAACATCGTGCCGTACGACCGGCTCAAGCAGGACGTGGCCCGTGGCGACCTGCCGGCGTTCACCGCGATCGAGCCCGCGATGCATCACCATCCGCAGAACGACGATCACCCGGATGCCGACATGCACCGGGGCCAGATATTCCTGCGCGATGTCTACGACACGTTGCGATCGAACCGCGCGTTGTGGGAACGGACGCTGCTGATCATCACCTACGATGAACACGGCGGGCTGTACGACCACGTGGTTCCGCCGCCGGCCGACGTCTACCAGCCACGCAAGGATCCGGTGCTGGAACCGATACCGGTGGGCACGATCGGGCCGGCCCCGGCGACCCCGCTGACGCCCGCACCGCTGACACCCGCCGTGCCGATCGGCCCGGCGACGCCGAGGCGTCCCCCGATCGCCGGCGGCGGACTGCCGCCGATCGTCAGCGCCACGCCCGCGGCGGGAGGCATCGGCGGACCCGTCGTCCGTCCCCTGCCCGACGTGCCCGACATCGACCTGGTGCCCGACCCGTTGGCCGTTCCGTACGGCGTCCGCGTCCCGACCTTCGTCGTCTCACCCTGGGTCGCACGTGGCAAGGGGCCCTCGATCGTGCTCGATCACTGCTCGATCCTGAAGACCGTGCTGGCGCGTTTCATGGGACAGGACAAACCATTCCTGAGTGATCGCGTCAATGCATCACAGTCGTTCGACGCGTTCCTGACGGAGGCGGCGCCGCGGATGGACGTGCCGGCGTTCACCGGCACCCTCGCCGACCTGCCACCCGACGTCCGCCGGGCACCCAGCGACACGACACGGATCGTCACGGCGCCGCTGTCGCGACAGCAGATGCGCGAGGGGCCGGTCGGATTCCACGAGCTGACCGGACGGTGGGCGAGGCAACTGGGGCGGTAGGCGGCGGCCCTGCCATCGACCACAAGGTAGTTGAAGAGCCGAAGTCTTCGGCATACGGTCGCGCGACGACCATGTCCGCGACATCCGGAGGACACGATCCGAAACCACCGCGTTCACGTCATCGTCAACCAAGCCATCAACAAGAGGAGACGACATGAAACGACGCGGATTCCTGCATCACGCGGCAGCCGGGGGCGCGGCCGCGACACTCGCCGCGCCGGCGATCGCGCAGTCCCTGCCCAGCGTGCGCTGGCGACTGGTCTCGGCGTACCCGAAGACTCTCGACACGATCTTCGGTGCGCCGCAGGCCGTGGCCAAACGGGTGTCGGAAGCGACCGGCGGCACGAAGTTCCGTGACGACTCCACGCTCTGGTTCCGCTTCGCCGAAGCCGGTTTCGACAACTTCATGGGGTCGATCAAGCGCTAGTGGGGCCGGTCGGATTCCACGAGCCGACCGGACTGTGGGCGAGGCAACCAGGGCGGCAATCCGGCGTCGGCATGGCAATTTTTTCCAAGCGACGCGACGACTCTCCATGCGACGATCGCTCCGCAACACCGATGGAGCGGCGGCGTGTGACCGCTTCGGGTGTCACCAGGAGCCTTCGATGATCGATCACGTCTCAATCGGGGTCAGCGACATTCCGCGTTCAAGGACGTTCTACGACGCGACGCTGAAGTCACTTGGTTATCGCTGCCTCAGTGAGGATGCAACTTCGCTGGGGTACGGGACCGATCGGGTGGAGCTTTGGGTGGTCGTCGCAAGGAAGCCGGTCAAGCCGGACATGGACTCCGGCCTGCACTTCTGCTTCAGTTCGCCGACACACAAGAGCGTGGACGCCTTCTACAACGCTGCATTGGCTGCGGGCGGTCGCGACAACGGCAAACCGGAATTGAGGGAAGGCTACGGCGAGAATTACTACGCTGCGTACATCATTGATCCCGATGGTTATCGCATCGAAGCGTACTGCAGTCAGGCGGCCTGAACCGACCGGAAGGGGATGTCAATTGCCAGCCGCGCAGCCTTGCCTACGGCCGACGGCCGTCGCGTGTTCCCAGCATCAGCCGCATGATCGGACCTCCGGCTTGCGGCGGGCCACCTCGGCGAAGCCCGCGCGCTTGAACATCGAATACGCGCCATGCCACATGAAGCCGTCGGCGCTTCGCTCCGGCTTGTCGATCGGATAGCCTTCGAGCACGGAGGCTCCATGGCGCTCCGCATAACGAGCCGCAGCCTGCAGCAGCGCATGCGCCACGCCTTGATGCCGGTAAGCGCTGGGGACGACGAAGCACACCACGGACCATACCGGTGTCTCATCCACCGGCCCCATCACGGCGGACCTTTGCAAGCGGGCGAAGTCGGATCGCGGACCCACGCCGACCCAGCCGACCGGCTGTTGTCCGCGGTAGGCGACGAGCCCGGGTGCCGGGTCACGCTTCGTCAGCGCTTGCAGCTGGGAGCGCTTGACCTCTGAGAGTGTCGAACCTGCAGGTACCGGAGGCTCCCCTCGTTGTCGGTAGCCCATGCACCAGCAGCTGTTGGCGAACGAGCAGCCCCTTGCCGCAAAGAGCGATTGCAGGTCCGCCCAACGCTCGCTGTCGAGTGGGTGCGCGACAATCCCAGTGAGGGCGGGCCGCTTCGGCATCGTGACGATCAGGACTGAGCGACGAAGAAGCCGAACACTACATCGCTACGGCCATGCGTTCTTGGAAAATCTTGCGGTTCCCCTGCGCGGCAAGGCGGAACCTGCCGGGAGACAGACCTGCTGCGCGGCGAAAACTGCGCACGAAGTTCGACAAGTCGCTGAATCCAGCGTCCGACGCGATATCGGTGACGGATCGATCTTCGTCGGCCAGAAGGCGCGCTCCGCGTCGCAAGCGACAGCGCACGAGGTACTGATGTGGCGTCACCCCCAGCACCGCATGGAAAGAGCGGAGAAAATGAAAGGTGCTCAGACCTGCATGTCGTGCCATGGTCTGCAGATTCAGTGCCTGGTCGCAATGCGCCTCGATCCACAACGCTGACGTCACTGCGCGCCTGCGATCAGCAGGGTGGACACACACGCGCGCAAGCGGCTCTCCAGCCTTCACCTTGACGAAACGCGAAGCGAGAGCCAACGCAACTTCGTCCAGTCCCAGGTCGCTCCGTCCTTCGGCAATCGATTGGGCCAACTCGCCCATGACCGCCAGTTCAGCCAAAGGCGGCATGGCTGTGCTCTGCCAAACGTGATGCTTCGTGTCCATCTCATCGACGAGTTCAGGTGCGAAGAAGAACGCCAGGCACTCATCTCCACCCAAATAGTGATCATGGGTGCACTGGTACTCCTCGTTCGGCTTGCCAACCAACACCGAACCGGGAATCAGTTCGTAGCTGCGACCGCGGCAGGTGCAGCCGAATGAGCCGCGGTGCACATAGGAAATCGACCACCGGCTGTGCTCCTCGACATAGGGGCGCACGAGCGCCGTTTCGCTGCAACTGTATCGCGCCACCGTCACCAGGCCGGTGAACAGCTTCTTGACCTCAGGCATTCGGGCTCTCTTCTCGGGCAACTGCAGCGACTGAATGATACCGATCGGGTGGGACTTCCGAGGAGCCGCCCGGGGAGACGGTGCGCGACCCGCAGGCGCAGGCGCGCGCTGCCCTTTGATCGCAGGCGACCGTCCCGTCGACCCAGTGCGCCCGGGTCACCGGAACGCCACTCCCGCATACCGGGGATTCGACAACCTGCGCGATCCCGCTATCGTCCGAATCGGACCCGACCCAACTTCCGAGCGCCCTGTGCAGGCAAGGAGAGCGCCATGCCGGATCGATCGACGCCCGCACCGTGCAACCGTCGGGCCGATCCGACGCGTGCGTTGCTGCTGCGCTGCCGGTCGATGGCGCGTCGCTGCGCCGCGGCCCTGGTCGTGTCTGCCTTGGCCGGTCCGCTGTCCGCGGCCATGCCGATCCCGAAGGCCGACAGGAAGGACACTCGCGACAACCCCGTGATCAAGCGCTACGAGGGGTCGCTGATCGTATCGGGTGAACGCAAGGCGTTCGACGCCTTCGCGTTTCCGCTCGCACCCCTCGAGCAGGTGCCCGGCAAGACCGATGATCGCAACAACCAGCTCTTCCAGCCTGGCCTGCAGAAGGGGGTCGAGGGTGCCTACACCCGACTGGTCTACCTGATACCGCCGGATCGCTCGCCGCTGGAGGTCGTCCGCAACTACCAGGAAGAAGTGAAGTCTGCCGGTGGCAAGGTGCTCTACGAATGCGCCGACATCGGATGCGGCGGTGACGCGACCCGCGCCAGCGGCGGCGGCGGTGGGCGCATGAGCCTGTCGATGGTGCTGAAGCCCCTGCGGCGGATCAACGAGGACGTGTTCGCACCGGGTTACTGCGCGTTGCTGTCGAAGATCGCCGACCAGCGGTTCATGGTGGCCGAGCTGCCGGGCGACGTGCACCTGTCGGTGCTGGTCTACACGGTGAAAAACGACAACCCGCCCGAGGCGTGTTTTTCGTTCAACAACCGTGTCTTCGCGGTAGTCGACATCGTCGAGCCGAAGGCACGCGAACAGAAGATGGTGACGGTCACCTCGACCCAGATGGCGCGCGCGATCGCCGACGCCGGCCGCGTGGCCTTGTACGGCATCCTCTTCGACTTCAACAAGGCCGACGTCAAGCCGGAATCGGACCCGACGATCGAGGAGATGGCCAAGCTGTTGAAGAGTTCACCCGAGATGAAGCTGCTCGTCGTCGGGCACACCGACAACGTCGGCGGCTTGCCCTCGAACATGACGTTGTCGCAACGTCGGGCCGGCGCGGTGGTGCAGGTGCTGACGAGCCGCTTCGGCATTGCGAAGGAACGCCTGACCCCGGTGGGCGTCGCCTTCGCGGCGCCGGTGGCGACCAACAAGACCGACGAGGGGCGTGCTCGCAATCGACGGGTGGAGCTGGTCGAGAACTGAACCGGCGACCATCGAACGCTAGAGTCCGATGGACGGCGGGGCCGGGGGAACCGGCGGCAGCGCCGGATCGCTGTGGGTAGGAAGAACTCCTAGCCGACCCCTCGGAACCGTTCAAGCGAGAAAACCCCTCGACGATAACCAGGCATCGGGGGCGCACCCCGACCGGGTGGCCCCGAAGGCCTCGAACCAACGAATTGTCGAAGGAAGTTTGAAATGGCCCAGATCATCAACACGAACCTGATGTCGCTGAATGCCCAGCGCAACCTCAGCACGACTCAGAACACCCTGTCGAACGCGATCCAGCGTCTGTCGACGGGCCTGCGCGTCAACAGCGCCAAGGACGACGCCGCTGGTCTGGCGATCGCCGAGCGGATGAACGCCCAGGTGCGCGGCATGAACGTCGCCATCCGCAACTCCAACGACGGCATCTCGCTGGCGCAGACCGCCGAGGGCTCGCTGGGCAAGGTCGGCGACATGCTCCAGCGCATGCGTGAGCTGGCCGTGCAGTCGGCCAACGCCACCAACAGCACCTCGGACCAGACCAGCCTGAACGAGGAGTTCAGCCAGCTGCAGCAGGAGATCGGCCGCACGATCGACGCGACCAAGTTCAACGGCGCCTCGGTGCTCAAGAGCACCGCCGGTCTCGAGTTCCAGGTCGGCGCGGGCGTGTCCACCGAGGACAAGATCTCGGTGACCGGTGTGGACCTGTCGGCCTCCTCGAGCGAGGTGTTCAAGTCCTTCACCACCTCGGGCTCCTCGGCGCTGCGCATCAACGACGCGGCCACCTCGGGTGCCACCGCCACGCAGGGCGCCTCCAACGCCCGTGCGGCGATCACCCAGATCGACTCGGCGCTCAGCGAGATCAACTCCAAGCGCGCCCAGTTCGGTGCGGTGCAAAACCGCTTCGAGTCGGTCATCAGCAACCTGCAGGTCGCCGTCGAGAACCAGTCGGCCGCCCGCAGCCGGATCATGGACGCGGACTTCGCCTCGGAGACCGCCGCCCTGACCCGCTCGCAGGTCCTGCAGCAGGCCGGCACGGCGATGCTCTCGCAGGCCAACTCGATCCCCAACAACGTGCTCGCACTGCTGCGCTAAGCACCGGTCCCCGGCCCGCCCTCGCGGCGGGTCGTGGCGACACGGATCGATGAACTCACCGGCCGCCTTCGGGCGGCCGGATCCATTTCATGTCGCCTCGGGCGGCCGATCCTTTTCGGTGCCGCCCTGCGCGGCCACCACCACCTTCAACCCGGACGTGGCCGCCGCCAGTTCGGCCGGCAGCGCCTGGTCGGTCACCAGCACATGCACCTGCGACCAGCGCAGGCTCGTGATCAGGCCGGGCGCCTCGAACTTGCTGGCATCGGCGACGACGATGACGCTGGCGGCCTGCGGCTGCACCGCCTGCTTGAACTCCACTTCGAACGGATCGAAGTCCAGGCAGCCGCCGCGGGCGCTGAGCGCGGCCACCGATACCACCAGGTAGTCGGGGTGAAGCTGCGCCGCGAAGCGCAGTGCGTTGCCGCCCGCGAGGGTCATGTCGGCGCTGCGCAGCGTGCCGCCGGGCAGCATCACCGCGTGGCGGTCGCCGCCTTGCGCCAGCGTGCGCGCCACCTCCAGCGAGGGCGTCGCGATCGTCAGTCCGCGCCGGGCGGCCAGCGCCTCGGCGATGAAACAGGCGGTGCTGCTGTTGTCCAGCACCAGGCTTGCGCCCTCGGGCAGCAGGTCGATCAGCTCCCGCGCCAGTCGACGCTTGGCGCCGACGTTGGTCCGCAGGCGCAGCTGGAACGGCGACTCCTGCACGTCGCGATGCAGGCTGGCCCCGCCGTGGAACTTCTCGACGATGCCGTCCTCGGCCAGGGTCTGCAGGTCGCGGCGGATGGTCTCGCCCGAGACGCCGAGCCGCTGCGCCAGCTCGGCGGTGCTGATCGACGGTGTCGCGCGCAGCAGGTCGACGATGCGCTCCTGGCGGGGGCTGAGCACAACCGCCATCTCAGCGGCCCGCCGTCAGTGCGGCGCCGGTGGCGCCGTCGAACACACGCAGCCGCGACAGCTCGGGGGTGATCACGATCGGCTGCCGGCTGGTGAGCTGCGCGTCGGCTCCGGTGCGTACCAGCACGCGGCTCTGATCGACCAGCACCTCGGCATACGCCTCGGCGCCCAGGCGTTCGACGCGCTGCACGGTGCCGACCCAGCGCAGCGGCGCATCGGCCGGCGGCTCGGTGGCCAGCTGCAGCTCCTCCGGACGCAGGCCGAGCACGGTCCCCGGCTGCGTCAGCGCAGCGCCGTATCGGGCATCGAGCCAGTCGCGACCGGCCCCGCCGTCGATCGGCACCGGCAGGAAATTCATCTCGGGTGATCCGATGAACGAAGCCACGAACCGGGTCGCCGGCTCGCGGTAGACCTCCATCGGCGGGCCGAGTTGCTGGATGTGTCCACCTTCCATCACCGCGATCCGGGTGCCCAATGTCATCGCCTCCACCTGGTCATGGGTGACGTAGACGATCGTGATGCCGAGTTCGGCATGCAGCCGCTCCAGTTCCCCCCGCATGTGGGTGCGCAACTTCGCATCCAGGTTGGACAGCGGCTCATCGAAGAGGAACACCTTCGGCTGGCGCACCAGCGCACGGCCGATCGCCACGCGCTGGCGTTGCCCGCCGGACAACTCATTCGGCTTGCGCTGCAGCAGTTCGGTGATGCGCAGCCGTCGCGCCGCGTCCTGCACCCGCTGCTCGATCTCCGCCTTCGGCAGCCGTGTCGTTCGCAGCAGGCCGAAGGCCATGTTCATGTGCACCGTCATGTGCGGGTACAACGCGTACGACTGAAACACCATCGCGATGTCGCGCTCGTGCGGTTCGGCATGGGTGACGTCGCGCCCGCCGATCACCAGCCGCCCGGCGCTGATCTCCTCCAGCCCGGCGATCATGCGCAGGGTCGTCGACTTGCCGCAGCCCGACGGACCGACCAGCACCATGAACTCGCCGGCCTGCACGTCCAGGTCGAGCCGGTCGACGACCAGGTTGTCGCGGTAGCTTTTGGTGATGCCTTGCAGCGAGATCGCGGCCATGAGGTCAGGTCACTTGATGCCGGCGTGCATGAAGCTGTCGACGAAACGGCGCTGGAAGATCATGAACAGCAGCAGCAGCGGGGCGATCACCACCATCGTCGCGGCCATCAGGCGCGGCCAGTCGGCACCGCTGTCGGCCTTGGCCAGCAGGCCCAGCCCGATCGGCAGCGTGCGCACACCTTCGCTGTTGGTGACCAGCAGCGGCCACATGTAGTCGTTCCAGTGCGTCACCACCGAGATCATGCCGAACGCCACCAGCGTCGGCCGCACCAGGGGCAGGTACACGTGCCAGAGCGTGGCCCAGTGCCCGCAGCCGTCGAGCCGCGCCGCATCGGCCAGCTCGCCCGGCACCTGGCGAAACGCCTGGCGCAGCATGAAGGTGCCGTAGCCGCTGGCGATGAACGGCACCATCAGCGCCCACAGGCTGTTCAGCAGCCCCAGCTCGCGCACCGTGATGAAGTTGGTCAGGAACGTCGCGTAGATCGGGAACATCACCTGCAGCAGGAACAGGCCGAACAGCAGGTCGCGTCCCGGAAAGCGCAGGCGCGCGAACGCGTAGGCGGCCAGCGTGATCGTGGTCAGCTGCGCGAACAGGATGCCGCCGGTGACCAGCAGCGAGTTGAGGAGGTAGGTGCCGAAGGGCGCCACCGCCATCGCGGCCGGATAGTTGCTCCATTCCATGGCCCGCGGCAGCAGGCCCGCGGCCGGATCGAAGATCTCGGCCTTGGTCTTCAGCGACGTGGCCGCCATCCACACCAGCGGGCTCACCCAGAGCGCGAGCGCCGGCAGCAGCAGCCAGTGCATCCAGCGCGAGCGCCCGAGGAGACTGCGCGACACCGCGTCGACGGCCATCCTCAGCGCCCCAGGTAATGCACGCGACGTCCGAGCGTGCCGGCGACGACGGCGATCAGGCCGCCCACCACCAGCAGCAGGATGTTGGCGATCGCCGATGCGGTACCGATGTCCTGGAACTGGAACGCGTTCTGATAGATGTAGAACGTGAGCACGTTGGTCGCATCGGCCGGGCCGCCCTGGGTCATCACGAACACGTAGTCGAAGATCTGGTACGAGTGCAGCACGCCGATCACGACCACGAAGTACAGCGTCGGGGAGATCAGCGGCACGGTGATGTGCACCAGTTGCCGGAAGCCCGACACACCGTCCAGCCGCGCCGCCTCGTACAGATCGCGCGGCACCAGCTGCAGCGCGGCCAGCAGGATCAGCATGAAGTAGCCGGCGTATTTCCAGATGCTCATCACGATGATCGCCGGCAGCGCCCAGCGCGGATCGGACAACCACTCGAGCTGGGGCAGGCCGAGCAGCGCCAGCAGTCCGTTGATCGGGCCGTAGCCGGGCGCATAGAGAAAGACCCAGACCATGCCCGCGGCCACCGATGGAATCATCACCGGATAGAAGAATGTCGCGCGGTAGAGCGCGGTGCCGCGCAACCCGCGATCGAGCGCCACCGCCAGCAGCAGCGCCAGCACGATCGCCGTGGGCACCGTCACGACCATGTACAACACCGTGTTGCGCAGCGACTTCCAGAACAGGCCGTCCTGCCACAGGCGACCGTAGTTCTCGAGTCCGACCCAGAAAATGTCGGGTGAACCGAGTTGCACGTCGAAGAAACCGTATCCGGCCGAACGCAGGATCGGCCAGTAGGTGAAGGCCGCGAGGAACAGCAGCGATGGTGCCAGCATCACCGCCGCGGTCGCCACCTCGCGCCGCCGCTGCCGGCGGTGCGCCGCCCGCGCGAGCGCCTCGTCGGCGGGGTCGGGCGCCATCGCGGGCGGCGGCAACAGCGCCGAGGTGGTCGACATCGCCGGCCTCAGGCGCGACGGCGCGCGAGGCGTTCGATCTCGAGGTTGGACTTGGCGTTGGCCTCGCGCAATGCGGCGTCGGGCTTGACCTCACCGGCCAGCGTGCGATCGATTGCACTCTTCAGGTACTCACGCACCTTGTGATACCCCGGCACCTGCAGGAACGCACCGGCGACTTCGGCGGTGACGAACGCGGTCCGCGACTCCGGCACCTTGGTCACGTGGGCCTTCAATGCCGCGGTCTCCCAGGACGACTTGCGTGCCGCCAGGTAGCCGGTATCGATGCACCACTGCGCCTGATTGCTGGTGTTGGTCATCCAGCGCGCGAAGGTCCACGCCGCGCGCTTGTGGGCATCAGGCTGCTTGCGTGCGATCAGGATCGGCCCGCCCCCCATCGTCGAGCCGAGCTGTTTGCCCTTGGGCATCGGCGCCACCCCGACCGGGAACGACGAGGACTTCAGGATGTTGGTCATCGAGCCGGTCGAGTGATAGAGCATCGCCGTGCGGCCGGCCATGAAGTCGTTGGCCGAACTTTCCCATGTGGAGGCAGCCGGCATCACCTTGGCGGCCACCAGTCGCGACCAGAACTCCAGTGCGTTCTGGCTCTCGGGCGCGTCGAAGCTCACCTTGTCCTTGTTCCAGAAGACCAGGCCGTTCTGACGCACGAAGCTCTCGAAGATCCAGTCGTGCCAGCCGCCACCGATGGTCAGGCCCCATTGCTGGACCGCATCGCCCTGCTTGACCGTCAGCGCCTTGGCCGCCGCCTCCAGCTCGGACCAGTTGGTCGGCGCGGTCTTGATGCCCGCCTTCTCGAACGCTCCCTTGTTGAAGTAGAGCACCGGGGTGCTGCACTGGAACGGCAGGCCGTAGAGCTTGTTGTCCGACATGCAGGTGCCGAGGAAGCCGGGCAGGAAGTCCTGGAAGATGTCGTCGGCCTTCGCCAACGCGGTCACGTCCTCCAGGGCACCCATGCCGAGAAACGTGGCCAGCATCGAGTTGATCGGCAGCCAGGTCGCGGGCGGTTCACCGACGCCGAGCGCGGTCATCACCTTCTGCTCGGTGTTGTCGTAGCTGCCGGCGTAGATCGCCTCGACCTGGATATCGGCGTGGGCGGCGTTGAATCCACTGATCATCGCGGTGACCAGGCGATTGATGTCGCCCGACACACCGACCGGATACATGAATGCGAGCTTCACCTGCTGCTGGCCGCTGGCGAACAGCGGCATGCCGCCGAACATGGCGGCGGCCGAGACCGATGCCCCCGACTTGAGCAGATGCCGGCGGCGAGGGGAAGGCTGGGCAGGGAGGGACGATGCGACGGGACTGCGGGTCATGGCGCGGCTCCTTGATCTGGTTTGCAGCGGATGGGGGCACGACGCATGCTCGGGCGCCATCGTGACATCCATGTGAAAACCACGCAAGCAAGTTCAATTCCACACGATTCGTTGCCGATTCGTTGATTTCGATCGTAGACTTTGGCAGACCATGGCCGCGCCGCTCCTGATCGCCCAGTTGTCCGACGCCCACGTGGGGATCGATCCCGCCGACCTCGGCGGCCTGGATACGCTGGCCGCGCTGCGCCGGGCAGTGGCCCATGTCCTGACGCTGGCCCCGGCGCCGGATGTGGTGCTGTTCACCGGCGACCTGACCGAACGCGGGATCGCCGCCGAGTACGCGCAGGTGGTGCAGGCATTGAGTCCGCTGCCGATGCCGGTGTACGCGGTGCCCGGCAACCACGACGATCCGAGCGTCGCGCGCGAGGTGATGCGCCGGTTCATGCCGGTGGCCGACGACGCGCCGGACGGCACCTGCTGCTACCGGCTCGAGGTCGGTGGACTGCATCTGGTCGCGCTGGACACGGTGGTGCCACGCCGCTCGCACGGCGCACTGGATCCGGCGCGCCTGGCATGGCTCGAGCGCACGCTTGACGCCTTGTCGGGCCTGCCGGTCCTGGTCTTCATGCACCACCCGCCGTTGCCCACCGGGCTGTCGGTGATGGATCGCTGCAGCCTGATGACGGGCGGCGAGACGCTGGCCGCGCTGATCCGCCATCACGGCCGGGTGCAGGGCCTGCTGTGCGGGCACCTGCATCGTCCGGTCCAGATGCAATTCGGCGGTGCACCGGTGCATGTCGCACCGAGCGTCGCGCACCAAGTCGATCTGGATCTGCGCCCCGAAGCCCCGCTGCGCGCACGGCTCGAACCGCCGAAGATCTCGTTGCACCGGTGGCTCCCGGACACCGGCCTGTGCACCCACCTGAGTTATGTCGGTGGTTTCGGCGAGCCACTGGTGTTATGAGTGCAGGGGCCGTCGATCGGCGATGGGACCGGGCCGGACCGCGCCGTCGGCGGCGGCGTCGCTGATCCGATGTCCGCATCGCCGCTCGCCCTGTTCGACCTGGATCACACGCTGCTGGACGGCGATGGCGATGACCTGTGGTGCCGGTTCCTCGTGCGACATGGCCAGGCCATGCCGGAAGTGCTGGTCCGCAACGAACGCATGGGCGCGGACTATCGCGCCGGTCGTGTCGGCACCCAGGTCTTCAGCGATTTCTATGCGGCGCTCCTGACCGGCCGCAGCCCCGAATACTGGAAGCCCTGGCAACAGCGATTCCTGGACGACGAGATCCGCCCGCGTCTGCCCCAGGCCGCCCGCGCACGGGTGCAGTGGCATCGCGAGGCCGGACACCTGTTGTTGCTGACCACGGCCAGCAACCGGCTGGTCGCCGAGCTGACCGCGATCGAGCTGGGCTTCGTGCACCTGCTGGCGACCGAACTGGAACTCGCCGAAGGGATCTATACCGGCCGGGTGCGCGGCATGCCGAACATGCGCGAAGGCAAGCTGGTGCGTCTTCGGGATTGGCTGGGGGCACGCGGGATGAGCGAGGATGCCCTCGCCACCGCCTGGTTCTACAGCGATTCACGCAACGACCTGCCGCTGCTGAGCGCGGTGGGAAAGCCGGTGGTCGTGAATCCTGACGTGACGTTGTCGCAGCACGCGCTGCGTGCCGGTTGGCCCGTGCAGAACCTGCTCGACTGAAGCGGGGCGGCGACGAACCGTGTTCGACCACGCCGTCGAACCGGTGCAGAATCGAGGGCTTCGCTCTGCCGGTCCCGGAGGAAAACGATGCCGAGCCTGACCCTGCACAGCATCCGCCTGCGTGTGTTGTCCGTGCCGCTGCGGCGGCCGATCGTCTCCAACCCGACGGTCGGCCAGTACAACGAGTGGCCGTTCATCCTGCTCGACCTGACGACCCACGAGGGTGTCGTCGGGCGCAGCTATCTCGAGCCGTATGTGGCGAAATCGGCGGCGTACATCCTGCCAGCGATCTCGGCGATCGCCGAGGCGCTCAAGGGCAAGGCCCTCGCGCCGCTCGACTGTTACCGCACGGCGATGCAGACGATGCATCTGTCGGGACGGCAGGGAGTGGGGCTGGTGGCGACTTCCGCGCTGGACATGGCGATCTGGGACGCACTCGCCAAGGCTGCGGGACTGCCGCTGGCCGCGATGCTGGGTGCGAGCACGGGCCCGGTGAAGGCCTACAACACCAACGGCCTGTGGCTGCTGCCGCCGGAGCGCCTGCCCGACGAGGCGATGTCGCTGGTCGAGGAAGGCGGCTTCTCGGCAATCAAGATGCGGATGGGGCGAGCGGATTTTGCGCAGGATCGGGCGGCGCTCGAGGCGGTCCGGCGCGCGGTCGGACCCGGCGTGCGCTTGATGGTCGACTGGAACCAGGCGCTGGACTTCGGCGAGGCGTTGGTGCGCCTGCACGCGCTCGATGGCGAGGGATTGACCTGGTTCGAGGAGCCGATCGTCTTCGACGATTTCGCCCATTGTGCACAGCTCGCCCGCGAGCTGAAGACGCCGATCCAGATCGGCGAGAACATCTTCGGCCCGCGGAGTTTCAATGACGCGATCCAGGCCAAGGCCGCCGACCTGTACATGCCCGACCTGATGCGGATCGGCGGGGTCACCGGCTTCATGCGCTGCGCGGCGATCGCCGGCGCCGCCGGCATCCCGCTGTCGTCACACCTGTACCCGGAGTTCTCCGGGCACCTGCTGCGGGCCTCGGAGTCGGCCCAGTTCCTCGAATGGCGCGATTGGGCCAATCCGTTCATTGCCGAACCGTTCGCGGTGAAGGACGGTGCGGTGATCGTGCCGGATCGTCCGGGGGCGGGGCTGGCGTGGAACGAAGACGCGGTCGGCCGCATGCAGATCGGCGAGGCGTCGGCATAGCCGGAGGAGCCGTCATGTTGAGCAACAAGGTCGTCGTGGTCACCGGAGCGAACGGCCAGCTCGGCCGCGCCGTCGTCGCCGGGATCGTGCAGCAGGGAGGCAAGGTCGCATTGCTCGACCTCGCGACCGGCGAGACACCCCCCGGTGGTATGTCGTGGCAGGTCGACCTGACCTCACTCGCCGGGATGCGCGACGTGCTGGACGCCGTGTCTCGGCATTTCGGTCACATCGACGGGCTGGTCAATGTCGCCGGCGGCTTCCGATGGCAGACATTCGCCGCCAGCGAGGACCTGGCCGAGTGGGAACACATGTTCCGCACGAACCTGATGACCTGCGCGACGGCCTGCAAGGCCGTCCTCGATCACCTGCAGCGCAACGGCGGCGGCCGGATCGTGAACATCGGCGCGGGCGCCGCGAACAAGGCGGCCTCGGGCATGGGCGCCTACGCGGCTTCGAAGGCGGGCGTGGCACGCCTGACCGAGGCGCTGGCCGACGAGTTGAAGTCGGCGAACGTGACCGTCAACGCGATCCTGCCCAGCATCATCGACACACCGAAAAACCGCGCGGACATGCCCGATGCGGATTTCACCCGCTGGGTGCGACCGGCGGAGATCGCCAGCGTGGTGGCGTTCCTGCTGAGTGATGCGGCCAGCGCCGTGACCGGGGCGCTGATACCGGTCGCCGGGCGCGTCTAGGACCTGTCCGCAACCCGCTTCACACCGGGGCCGTGGACCACGCCACCGAAGGTGGGACACGTCATCGCTTCGCCTCGGCGATCTGCTCGGGTGTCATCTTGGTGACCAGCCGGTCGAGCGTGCCTTCCAGACTCAGCCGGCTGTACTTCGCCCCATGGGCCATGTCGTCCGCGATCCACCGGTAGGCCTCGACATAGTTCCTGTGCACACCCTGCCCGACCTGCATGTAGATGTACTTCATCAGGATCTTGCCGTGGCGCTCGTCCTTGCGCGCGATCAGTTCGAGTGCGATGCGGCGGGCCTCGCCGAGATCTCCGCGCTCGCGCCCGCGGTCGAACGCGTCATGGCCCTTCATGAAAAGCGCCAGGTTCGCGTTTTCCTCGTCGCACTTCTGCTGCGTCTCTTCCATGCACACGAACGCGTCTTCGGCCGCGACAGCCGGCGCACACGCGAAGGCCATCCCGATCATCACGAAGGCGAGCGGCCGCACGGCGCGACCTCGAAGTGTCACGAACTCGGACATGTCGGGCGACTCACTGCTTCAGCCGCAGATCCTGCTTGATGAACCGCGCGAGGGTCTGCAGCGTCTCGTCGTCCATCCTGCCCTGGAACGAGGGCATGCCCCTGGACGGACGCCCGGCGACGATCGTGACGATGATCTGTTCCTCGGTCAGCGGGGTGACACGCAGGTCGGCACCATAACCGCCCTCGTTCTGCCCGCCGCGCCCGTCGGGGGCATGGCAGGTGACACAGTTGTGCCGCTCGTAGGCGACTCGTCCGCCGCCGCGCGGCACGTTGATCACCGGGCGATCGCCGGTCTCGGTTTCCGCGGTCGCGAGGCAAGGCATCGCGAGTCCCGAGAAGGCGATCACGGCGGCTATCGTCGATTTCTGAATGGAATTCACTGCGTCGATCATCCGGTGGGAACCCATGGGTCGGGCGACCGGGGAACCGGACGAGGTTCCCCGGGTCGTACAACGGCGGTCAGTCGCCGAGCGAGAACACGTAGAGCACGTTGCCCGGCTGCTGCCACATCAGTTCCGGCGTGACGTTGGCGGCCCACCACTGCGGGAATGCACCGCCCAGGCCGACCTCGACCGCGATGTACTGCTTGCCTTCGGACATGAAGGTCATCGGCGGCGCGTTGACACCCTGGCCGAAGTCGAACTTCCAGACCTCCTCCATCGTCGTGGCGTCGAGCGCGGCGATCTGGCCCTCGGCGTAGGTCGTGAACACCAGTCCGCCGGCGGTCGACATCAGGCCACCCAACTGCGGATAGGCGGTCTTGTGTTTCTTGACGACCTTGCCGGTGGTTGCATCCATCGCGACCACGGATCCGGTGAGCTTGCTGCACTTCGGATCGTCCATCGTCGAGAACGGCGCACCGCCGAGGAAGAGCATCCGGCCCTTCAGGTCCCCGGGGTTCTGCACTTCGGCGAACGCCTTGTTGCAGCCCTCGATCGCCGGGATGTAGTACCGGTTGGTCTGCGGGCTGTAGGTGGTCGGCGGCCAGTTCTTGCCCCCCATGTGAGACGGACGCAGCACACCTTCGATCGTGCCCCGCCCCTTGGTCGCGGTGCCACGCTGGGCGGCCGTGCCGGCCACGTAGGTCTGGACGTCCTTCTTCGCGTCGTACGTCTTCGGCTTGCACTTGGCGTCCAGGCCGCCCGACCAGTTCAGCTCGTCGACGAACTGCTCGCACCACACCGGCTGGCCGTTGGTGCGATCCAGCGCATACGCGTAGCCGTTGCGGTTGGCGTGCAGCACGGCCTTGACCACCTTGCCGCCGATGTTCAGGTCGACGAACGTATGTTCGTTGACCGAATCGTAGTCGTACGGGTCGTTGGCCGTGTGCTGGAAGCCCCACTTGATCTTGCCGCTGTCGGCGTCGATCGCGATCGTCGAATCGGTCCACAGGTTGTCGCCCGGGCGATAGGCGTTGTCCCAGTCGGGTCCCGGGTTGCCGGTGCCCCAGATGATCAGGTTGGTCTCCGGATCATAGGAGCCGGTGACCCAGGTCGAGCCGCCGCCGCTCTTGTACGCCTCGTGTTTGTCCTTCCAGGTCTCGCTGCCCGGCTCGCCCGGGCCAGGGATCGTGTACGTGCGCCACTTGCGCTTGCCGGTCTTGATGTCCATCGCCTCCAGCCAGCCGCGGGTGCCGTACTCGGCACCCGACATCCCGGTGACGACCATGTCCTTGACGATCAGCGGTGCGCCGGTGATGGTCTCGCTCTTGCCGGGATCCGCGACCTGCGCTTCCCAGACCTTCTTGCCGTCTTCCTTGTTGAGCGCGACGATGCGCCCATCGATGACCGGCGAGATCACCAGATTGCCGGCGACCACCGCGCCGCGGTTGTCGATGCCGCAGCAGGCGACCGTGGTCGCATAGTCGGCGTCCGGCGCCGGATTGTAGGTCCACACGACACGCGGCTTGCCGCCTTTGGTGTCCAGCTTGGTCACCGTGCCCCAGCCGGTGGTGAGATACAGGAAGCCGTCCTCGGCGATCGGCGTGCCTTCGAGGCCCGCGAACTTGTATTGGATGATGTCCTTGCCGCCGCCCTGGGTGCCGCCCATCGCGAACGTGAACGCGACCTTCAGCTTCTTGACGTTCTTCGTGTTGACCTGGTCGAGCCCGGAGAACCGGTGGGCCTTCAGGTTGCCGTGGTGGTTGAGCCAGTTCTGCGGCTCCTTGTCGCTGTTGACCAGCCGCTCCCAGGTCACGTCGCCGGCAAACACCGGCGCGGCGGCCAGGACCCCACCGAGGACCACGGCGAACGTCCCGGTTCGCCTCGTCTGTCTTGTCTTCATCATCCCCTCCATCATGTCTTGGCTGTGGCGGGGCCAGGGATGCTTGCCCGTGGCCTCCGGAATACGACGTTCCGTCCCGCGCAACGGCGGGCAGTGATCGCACGTGTGGATTGTTGAGGTCGACGCGCTTGACGACAATTCGATTCTCGGCAACCGGCGATGGTCCAAACCCTTGACCCGAGTCAACGATGGCCTCATCGTGCACACGCCGGGTTGCCGGATTTCGAAGTCGTCGACGCGTTGCGCGGTCCGTCCGAAGCGAACGCTGGATTGCCGAAATCGGAATGGACGTCCAATCGGCCAACTGGAAAAATTCGCGGCCGTTTCGAGCGGGCGGGCCCGCCGAGCGCACTGATCAGAACGAGTTCCTCCCCGGCAGGGCGACGGGACCGGCAGCTTCCTCCGGAGACAAAGGAACGCCATGCTCCCGGACATCGATTCACTCGCCCTGTTCGTCCGTGCCGCGGACCTCCACAGCCTGACCAAGGCGGCCGAGGCATCACACATCGGGCTGGCCGCGGCCAGCCGGCGCATCGCCGCGCTCGAGCACCGCTTCCAGACGCCGTTGTTCGAGCGCAAGCCGCGCGGCGTGGAACTGACCGCTTCCGGCCACACGCTGCTCACCCACGCGAAGACGCTGCTCGCCCGGCTGAACCAGCTCGAGGCGGACATGGGCAGCTACAAGGCCGGACGCAAGGGTGTGCTGCGCATGCTCGCCAACACGTCGTCGATGGCGGCCTCGTTGCCGAAGGACCTGGCCGCCTTCACGCGTCGCAATCCGGAGATCAGCCTGGTCGTCGAGGAACAGTGGAGCCTGGCGATCGTCGAGGCGGTCATGCGGGGCGATGTCGATCTCGGCGTCATCATCGACGGCGTACGCTCCGACGGCCTGGATGTCTTCCCCTATCGCGAGGACCGGATGGCCGTGGTCGTGCCGGCGGATCACGAACTGCTGGGCCGTTCGGTGATGTCCTACGAGGATGTCCTCGAACACAAGCTGATCACCCTCGAGAGCGGCTGCTCGCTGGTCAGGGTGCTCACCGAGCAGGCGGTGGCGCTGCAAAAGCCGCTGCACCTGCATGTGCAGGTCAAGAGCTTCGAATCGATCTGCAGGATGGTCGAGGCCGGCCTCGGTGTCGGTGTGCTGCCGCTGGAGGCCGCCGGGGTGCTGACCGCGGGGATGGATCTGGTCGTGCTGCCGCTGCGCGAGTCCTGGGCCCGCCTGCGGATGCTGATCTGCGTCAAATCCGGGCAGCCGGTCACGGCACCACTGGCCGCGATGATCCATCACCTGAGTGCCCGCCAGTTCGGCGTCGGCCTGCCCAACGGCCGGCTGGCGGCATCGTCTTCGGTCGCCTCCGGACGCGTGCACTAGGGCCTGTCGACGCGATGGGGGCGCTCGCGCCGCCGGCGCGACCGCATCTCCCTGCGGCCGACGCGGACCATCGCGGCCGGACCGGCCGGGGTTGGTCACAATCGACCCACGGCCGCCGCAGCCCGCGGCATCGGCCAGGGAGAGACCGCCATGCCCGCTCCGTCGACCACCCTCGAACCCACGCGACTGTACTCGAGCACCGCGCGCCTGCTGCACTGGCTGACCGTCGCGTTGCTCGCGCTGCAGTTCCCGGTCGGCTTCTACATGGCCTATCGCGGCAACGTGCTCAACGTCTGGGACTCGCTGACCAACACGCTGTACAGCGGCCACAAGCTGTCGGGTCTCGTGATCCTGCTGGTCGTCGTCTTGCGCCTGCTCTACCGGACGACCCAGGGCGCACCGGCGGACGAGCCGTCACTCGAGCCCTGGCATCGCATGGTCAGCCATCTGAACCACTGGTTGTTGTATGCGTTGCTGATCGCCGCGCCGATCGCCGGCTACATCGGTATCGCGCTCTTTCCGGCGCTCGACATCTTCGGCCTGTTCAAGCTGCCTGCGATCGTCTCGGCCGACAAGGAGGCCGCGAAGGCCGCGTTCGCGGTGCACATGGCACTGGTGCTGGCGCTGGCCGCGCTGATCGCGTTGCACGTCGGCGCGGCGCTGTACCACTACCTGATCCGCAAGGACGACGTGATGGGGCGGATGATCCCGGGGATGCTGCGGCGTTCGCGCCGGGGGTGACGGCCAGACACGCCAACCCGCCCCTCAGGCCACCGGCGCAGCCAGCCCCCTGGTCACGCTCTCCCCATCGTCGGCGCGCAGCAGGCGGAAGACGAGTGACGACACCAGCGTCAGCACGGCCAGCGTCAGGAAGGCGTGCTGCAGCGCCTGGTTCACCGCCGCCGGCGAGGCCTGCGAGGACGCGCTGAGATAGAAGCCGGCCACGAGCGAACCACACGCGAGGCCGAAGCTCATCGACATCTGCTGCAGCGTGCTGGCGATCGTGGAGGCCATCGCCGCGTCGCTGTCGGCGACGTCGGCATACGCCATCGAGTTCATGCTCGAGAACTGCAGCGAGTTGAACAGGCCCATCGCCAGGCCGAGCGCGACGATCGCCGCCAGCGGCGTCTCGGGACCGATCAGCGAGAACATCGCGATCGTGCAGGCCACCAGCACGGTGTTGGCCATCAGCACCCGGCGATATCCGAAGCGTGCCAGCAACGGGCCGGACAACACCTTCATGCCCATCGCCGCGACGGCCGCGGGCATCATCAGCAACCCCGACTGCCAGGCCGGCAGGCCCAGGCCGAGCTGGTAGAGCAGCGGCAGCAGGAACGGCATGCCGCCGATGCCCAGCCGCGTGACGAAGCCGCCGATCACCGAGATCCGGAACGTCCGCACGTTGAACAGCTTCAGGTTGAGCAGCGGATGCGGCACCCGCCGCGCGTGCCATCCGTATGCGCCGATCAGGCCGAGCGAGAGCACCAGCGGCACCAGCGCCTGCGGACCACTGAGTCCATGTTCGCCGAAGATCTCGAGCAGCCAGGACAACAACGCGGTGCCCCCGCTGAAGAGCGCGAAGCCGAGCCAGTCCAGCGGCCGCGTCTGTTCGCCGCGGTAGTCGGGCATGTGCCGCCAGCCGAACCACAGCGCCGCCAGGCCGACCGGCACGTTGACGAAGAAGATGTCGCGCCACGACAGCCAGTGCACGATCAGGCCACCCACGGTGGGGCCGAGCAGCGGACCGAGCAGCGCCGGGATGATCACGAAGTTCATCGCCCGCAGCAGCTCACCCTTCGGAAACGTGCGCACTATCGCCACGCGACCCACCGGCATCATCATCGCCGCCGCGATGCCCTGCGGGATACGGGCGGCGATCAGCATCGTCGCGTTGACCGCCAGGCCGCAGACCACCGACGAGATCGTGAACAGCGCGACCGCGGCCAGGAAGATCCGGCGCGTGCCGTAGCGCTCGGCGAGCCAGCCGCTCAGCGGAATGCACACCGCCAGGCTCAGGATGTAGCTGGTCGCGACCGCCTTCAGGCTGAGCGGCGTCGCCCCGAGGCTGGCCGCCATCGCGGGAATGCTGGTGTTGACGATCGTCGAGTCGAGCTGCTCCATGAACAGAGCGATCGCCACGATCCACGGCAGGTAACGCTTGGTGGTCTTGTTGTCCATCGACATCCCGCGGGCGACCTGGAATTGTGCGGGATCGGCGGACAAGCCGGCCGGTCTCCCCATTCGCAGCCATGCCGATCGCGGCGGGGCCGGCCGCTGGCTGGACGGCACACTTCAGCCGTCATATATTGAAGAGTCAATCAAACGGGAAGCCCAGGGCAGGAGTCCGGATGGAAGTGAAGTCCCTCGTCGAGCCCGACCGGGTGCACAAGTCGGTCTACACCGATCCCGCGATCTTCGAGCGCGAGATGGAACGCATCTGGGAACGGATCTGGGTGTATTGCGGCCACGAGTCGCAGGTGCCCGAGCCTGGCGACTATCACGCGGTGCAGATCGGCCGCCAGCCGATGATCATGGTGCGTCAGGCCGACGGTCGCGTGAACGTGCTGCACAACCGCTGCCCGCATCGCGGCGTGCAACTCGTCGGCAACCTGAAGGGCAACACCGGGCAGTCGTTCGTCTGCAGCTATCACGCGTGGAGCTTCTGGCTGGACGGCAGCGTGCGGGCGATCCCGCTGGCCAAGGGTTACGAGAACACCCGCCTCACCCGCGAGAACCCGGACTGCCAGGTCAAACGCGCCGCGCGTGTGGACAGCTATCGCGGCTTCGTCTTCGCGAGCCTGGCCGCCGACGGACCGTCGCTGGCGGAGTTCCTCGGCGAAGCGAAGGTTGCGTTCGACGACATGTGCGACCGCTCGCCCGCGGGCGAGGTCGAGGTGGTGCCGGTGTGCCACCGCGTGGTGCAGCACTCGAACTGGAAGTTCTTCATGGAGAACCAGCTCGACGCGTTGCACCCGAGCGTCACCCACCAGTCCACCGGCATCTCGGCGGCGCGGGTGGAAAAGCGGCTGAAGGCCCAGGGCACGACACCGCCGCTGTACTACCACATGCTGTCGGCGTTCGCGTCCAGCTTCGAGCAGTGGGACGCCGTGCAGACGATCAATTTCCCGCGTGGCCACGGCATCCTGAAGGCGTACATGGGGCTGCGCCCGCAGGATCCGGACACACTGGCCTACGAGGCGCTGCTCAAGGCAGCCTACGGCGAACAGAAGACCGAGGAGTACCTCTCGCGCAGCATCCACCACGTGCTGGTGTATCCGTACCTGTCGGTGCAATCGCCGTTGCAGCAGCTGCGCTGCCTGCGGCCGATCTCACCCGACAAGACACTGTCCGAGATCTGGCACTTCCGCCTCAAGGGTGCACCCGAGGCGATCTACCGCCGCAGCCTGTGGTACTACAACCTGGTCAACTCGCCGGCGACGATGATCAACGCCGATGACCTGGAGAACTGGACCAAGGGCCAGCGCGGCCTGGAATCGGATGGCGGCGACTGGGTCAGCTTCCACCGCTGGCACGGCGACGACCGCGTCGAGGACGGCGTCACCTATTCCAACCACGGCACGTCGGAAGCGGTGATGCGAAGCCAGTTCCAGGCCTGGTCGACCTACATGGCCTGAGCCGAAGGAATCCGAGATGAGCAACCGGACCATTCCCAGCGCCGGCCCCGACTTCGAACATCTGCTCGCGCAGGCGGTGGTCATCGAGGGTGACGGCGACGGCGCACGGACCGGCGCGCAGTCGGTTGCCCCCGATCATTCGCCGCGTGCGCCGGTCTCGGTCGCGCAGCAGCCGCGCAGCGACCTGCCGCCGCCGGCCCTTGCCGTGGAGCCCGCGCTGCTGCACGAGGTGCAGCAGCTGCTGTACCGCCAGGCCGAACTGCTCGACGGCAAACACTGGCAGGCGTTCATCGACTGTTTCGCCGACGACGGCATCTACTGGATGCCGGTCACACCCGACCAGACCGACTGGGAGGGCACGCCGTCGATCTTCGCCGAGGACAAGCTGCTGATGGAGATCCGCAAGGGTCGCGTCACCCATCCGAACGCCTGGTCGCAGGCGCCGATGTGGGAGACCAACCACGTCGTCAGCCACGTCGCGGTCGAGTCGATCGACGGCGGCACGATCACCGTGCGCTCGCGGTTCCACCTGATGGAGCTGCGGCGCGACGTCGTGCGGCACTTCGGCGGCAGCTACCGCCACACGCTGGTGCGTGATGCGGCCGGTGTGCTGAGGATCAGGCTGCAGCGCGTGGATCTCTTCAACAGCCAGGCCCCGTACGACTACGTGCTGCAGGTCTGGGTATGAACCGCATCACCACCCCGGGATCGAGATGAACCCCTTGCGCTCACTTGCCGTTCTCGCCGTGCTCGCCGGCGGTCTTCCCCTGGCCGGCGGCGCGTCGGCCGCCGACAAGGTCAAGGTCGGCTTCGTCAGCACGTTGTCCGGTCCACAATCGGCGCTGGGCAACGACATCCGCGACGGTTTCCTGCTCGCGGTCAAGCTCAACGGCGGCAAACTCGGCGGGCTGCCGGCCGAGGTGCTGATCGCCGACGACCAGTTCAAGCCGGACGTCGCGCGCCAGCTCTTCGAGAAGAACATCAAACGCGACAAGGTCGACTTCATGACCGGTGTCGTGTTCTCCAACATCATGCTGGCCGCGCTGCCCGAGGCGCTGGACAACAAGGTCATCTACCTGAGCCCGAACGCGGCGCCCAGCCCGATGGCGGGCAAGGACTGCAATCCGCTGTTCTTCGCGGTCTCGTGGCCGAACGACGCCTATCACGAGGCCGCCGGCCAGCTCGCCAACCAGCGCGGCCTGAAGAGTGTCTACCTGCTCGCACCCAACTACCAGGCGGGCAAGGATTCGCTGGCCGGCTTCAAGCGCATGTTCAAGGGCCAGGTGCTGGGCGAGAACTACACCAAGCTCGGCCAGCTCGATTACGCGGCCGAACTGGCCGAGATCCGTGCCGCCAGGCCGCAGGCGGTCTACGTGTTCCTGCCGGGCGGCATGGGCATCAACTTCATCAAGCAGTTCGTCGGCGCCGGACTGGGTGCGCAGAGCACGCTGCTGTTGCCCGGCTTTTCCGCCGACCAGGACGTGATCGGCCCGGTCGGCGGCGCGATGGCCGGCATCTTCAACACCGCGCACTGGTCGCCGGACTTCGCCAATCCCGCCAACCAGAAGTTCGTCGCCGCCTTCCAGCAGGAATACAAGCGGATGCCCACGCTGTACGCGAGCCAGGGCTACGACACCGCCCAGCTGATCCACGCCGCGGTCCGCGACCTGAAGGGCAGGCTCGACGACGTCGACGCGGTGCGCAAGGCTCTGAAGAGCGCGAAGTGGGATTCGGTGCGCGGGCCGTTCCGCTTCAACAGCAACCAGTATCCGGTGCAGAACTACTACGTGCGCACCGTCGGCAACGACGGCAAGGGCGGTCTCGTCAACAAGTCCTTCGACGAACCGATCCTGAAGGACCACGGCGACGCGTACGTGCAGGCCTGCAACATGAAGTGAGCGGCATCCTCCTTCTCGAACAGGCGCTCAACGGCGCCCAGTTCGGGCTGATGCTGTTCCTGCTGGCCGCGGGGCTCACGCTGGTGTTCGGCGTGATGGACATGATCAACCTCGCCCACGGCTCGCTGTACATGGTGGGCGCGTTCGTCGCCGCCTGGGCCACCGCGGCCACCGGATCGTTCACACTCGGCGTCGGGATCGCGGTGCTCGCCACCGCCGCCTTCGGCATGCTGCTGGAGACGACGCTGCTGCGCACGCTGTACACCCGCGACCATCTGTCGCAGGTGCTGGCCACCTTCGCGCTGATCCTGATCCTGAACGACGGCGTGAAGATGGTCTTCGGCAACGACCTGCCGCTGGCCGCGCCGGCCGCGCTCGACGGGCCGGTGCAACTGCTGCCCGGACTGCCCTACCCCGCGTACCGGCTGCTGATCATCGGCGTCGGACTGGCGCTGGCGCTGATGATGTGGCTGCTGGTGCAGAAGACGCGGCTGGGCGCACTGGTTCGCGCCGGTGCCGCCAATCGCGAGATGACCCGGGTGATGGGTGTGGACGTCGATCGGCTGTTCACGGCGGTGTTCGGCATCGGCGCCGGGTTGTGTGCGGTCGCCGGCGCGCTGCTCGGTCCGCTGCTGGCGGTGCAGGTCGGCATGGGTGAGAACATCCTGATCCTGGCCTTCGTTGTCGTCGTGATCGGCGGCATCGGCTCGATGCGCGGCGCGTTCGTCGGTGCACTGCTGGTGGGTGCGGTCGATACACTGGGACGAACCGCGTTGCCGGCGCTGCTGCGTGTGTTCCTGCCGCCGTCGTGGGCCAGCGCGGCCGGGCCGGCGCTGGCGTCGGTGGCGGTGTACGTGTTCATGGCGGCGGTGCTGGTCTGGCGGCCGCGCGGCCTGTTCCCCGCGCGCGGATGACGGCGCGCACGCTGGCACTGGCGGCGGCCGGCATCGTGCTGGTTCTGCTGCCGGCCCTGCTGGACGCGTTCGATGCCGGCTTCTACCTGAGCCTGGCCACCCGCATCGCGGTCTATGCGCTGGCAGCCACCAGCCTGAACCTGGTGCTGGGGTACGGCGGCATGGTCTCGCTCGGGCATGCGGCGTTCTTCGGGCTGGGCGCCTACACGACCGGCATCGCGCTGACCGAAGGAGTCCACCACGCCGCGGCGCACCTGCTGCTGACGGTCGCGGTCTGCGGCGCGGCGGCGGGGGCGATCGGGGCGATCTCGCTGCGCACACGCGGCGTGTACTTCATCATGATCACCCTGGCGTTCGCGCAGATGCTGTATTACCTGGCCAACTCGATCAAGGCCTGGGGCGGCGACGAAGGACTCAACGTGCGCGCGCGGTCGGTGCTGGGCTTCGGCCTGGACCTGAAACACGGGCCCACGTTGTGGTGGGTGTCGCTGCTGCTGCTGGCGCTGGCACTGTATGCGTTGCACCGGATGGTGCCGTCCCGCCTGGGCCGTGCGCTGCTGGCGTTGCGCGACGACGAACTGCGGGCGCAGGCGCTGGGTTTCCCGACGCTGACGATCCAGCGGCTGGTCTTCACCGTCGGCGGCGTGGTCTGCGGCATCGCCGGGGCGCTCAGCGTGAACCTGCAAGGCTACGTGAGCCCGAACGCGTTGCACTGGACACAATCGGGCACGCTGATGGTGATGGTGATCCTCGGTGGGGTCGGCTCGTTGTGGGGCGGCGTGCTCGGGGCGGCGGTGCTGCTGCTGCTGGAAGAGGTGCTCGCGGCCTACACCCCGTACTGGGCGTTCTGGACCGGCTGGGTGCTGCTGGCCGTCGTCCTGTTCGCACGCCGCGGCATCGCCGGATGGTTCGCGCGATGACGTTGTTGACGGTGGCCGGACTGGTCAAGCGTTTCGGCGCCCTGGTCGCCACCGACCGGGTCGACCTGCAGGTGGGCGCCGGTGAGATCCATGCACTGATCGGGCCGAACGGCGCCGGCAAGACGACACTGGTCGCGCAACTCGCCGGGCAGCTCACACCCGACGAAGGGCGCGTCAGCTTCGACGGCCGCGACATCACGCACTGGCCTGCGAACCGGCGCGCCCGCCTGGGGCTTGCACGGTCGTTCCAGATCACGCGGCTGTTCGCCCACTTCACGGTGCGTGACCATGTCGCGCTGGCACTGCAGGCGGCGCAGGGCAGCAGCCTGCGGGCATGGGCACCGGTGGCACGAGAACACGCGCTGTTCGAGCAGGCCGACGACATCCTGTCCGGACTGCGGCTCGCGGCCCGGGGTGATCGACGGATCGACGCGTTGTCACACGGCGAACGGCGTGTGCTCGAGGTGGCGATGGCACTGGCCGCCGGCCCGCGCCTGGTGCTGCTGGACGAGCCGATGGCCGGCCTGGGCGCCGAGGAGTCGGCCCACATGGAAACGCTGATCGCCGGGCTGCGCGGTCGCACCGCGGTGCTGCTGATCGAACACGACGTCGATGCGGTGTTCCGGCTGGCCGACCGGGTCAGCGTGCTGGTCAACGGACGTGTGATCGCCCGCGGCACGCCGGCCGAGGTGCGCGCCGACGCCGACGTGGTCGCGGCCTACCTGGGCGACGGAGAAACCGCGTGACCGTCGATCACCGCGGGCACGCCGGATGAACGCGCCGCTGCTCAGCGTCGACGACGTCCACGCCGGTTATGGCAGCAGCCCGGTGCTGTTCGGTGCCGGCCTGACCGTGGCCGCGGGCGAGATCGTCGGGCTGCTCGGTCGCAACGGCATGGGCAAGACGACCCTGGTCCGCTGCATCGTCGGGTTGCTGAAGCCGAGCCGAGGCCAGGTGCGATTCCGCGAGCAGCCGATCCACGGCGCGCCGCCCCACCGCATCGCCCGCGCCGGCATCGCGCTCGTGCCCGAGGGGCGGCAGGTGTTCGCCAATCTCACCGTGCACGAACACCTGGCCGCGTTCCAGCGCGACGGCACGTTGTGGACCCCGGCGCGGGTCTACGAGCTGTTTCCGAAATTGGCCGAACGCCGTGGCCACCTCGGCAACCAGTTGTCGGGCGGCGAGCAGCAGATGCTCGCGATCGGCCGCGCGCTGGTCACCCATCCGCACCTGGTGATCCTGGACGAAGCGACCGAAGGGCTGGCCCCGCTGGTGCGCGAGGAGATCTGGCAGGCGTTGCAGGCGCTGCGAGCGGCCGGCCACGCGATGCTGGTCATCGACAAGTACGTGGCCAGGCTGGTGACGGTGGCCGATCGGCACGTGATCCTGGAGAAGGGGCGTGTGGTGTGGGAAGGAAGCTCCGCGGCGCTGGATGCGGACCGCGGGCTCTGGCATCGTCATCTGGGGGTCTGACCGGGTCGGGCTGAACCCACGTCCGTCGTGCTGGCGCCGATCGTCGACGGCATTCGTTTCGCCTAGACTCGATCCCGAGCCCGTGGCGCCGGGCGACCCCGGAGGCACATGTGCACGCGTCACTGGTCGGTACGTTCCGTGGGATGGCCTACAACAATGCCTGGGCCAATCATCGCCTGCTCGCCGCGTGCGCCTGCCTGACACAGGCGGAGTTCGAGGCCTCCCGCACGAGCTACTTCCCGTCCATCAAGGCCACGCTCAATCACGTCCTGGTCATCGACCGGTTCTACGTCGACAGCCTGGAAGGTGGCTGGCTCGGGCCGGCCGCGTGGAACGATCCGACGCCGTGTGCCACGGTTGCCGACCTGCAGCGCGAGCAGGCGCTGGTCGACCGCCGTCTGCTCGCCGTCTGTGAGGCGCTGACGGATGCCTCGCTGGATGGCGAGGTGCGAATCAACCGTGGCGACACTCGGGTCCAGGTCGAGCGCCGCGACCGGCTGCTCCTGCACCTGTTCCAGCACCAGATCCATCATCGCGGCCAGGCCCACGCGATGCTTGCGGGCACCACCGTCGATCCGCCCCAGCTCGATGAGTTCTTCGCCGCGGGTGAGGCGCCGCTGCGTGCCGCGGAGTTCTCCGCGCTCGGATGGAACGAAGAGACGATCTGGGGTGACGATGCCGGAAGTACGACCCGCCTCGCCGCACCTCGGCGGCCACCGTGACAAGGGTCGCGTCGGCATCGTCGTCACCGTCGAGCAGTGCGGTCACCAGGCGTAAGGTGGTCGGCTATGCGCGGTCGAAGAACCCGGTGCCGATCGCGCGAAATCCTTCGCCGACCCGCGCGACGAACAAGACATCGAGGCCGACCCGCCGTGCGTGGTCGAGACCCGCCTTCTCGCCGAGGACCATCAGCGCGGTCGCATAGGCGTCGGCATCGATGCAGGTTGCCCTGATGACGGTGACACTGGCGAGCTCGCCTCGCAGCGGTCCGCCGGCGCGTGGATCCATCGTGTGTGAGACCCGCTGGCCGTCGATCCGGGTCCGGTGCCGGTAGTCACCCGAGGTGGCGATCGCCGCGTCGCCCAGTTCGACCACACCCATGGCGGCACGTTGGTTGTCATCGGGCGCTTCCAGCGCGATCGTCCATGGCGACGTATCCGGCTTGCAGCCTCGAGAGCGCAATTCGCCGTCGATGCCGATGAGCCAGGACTCCATGCCGTGACGGTCGAGAACCCCAGCGAGCTGGTCGACACCGAAGCCCTTGGCGATGCCGCACAGGTCCAGTGCAACCGGCCCGACCTTGCGCGCCCGGCATCCGATCCTGTCGACCTCCAACAACTCGTCGACCGGTAGACGCGGACGCACGCTCCAGGGCGCGGCCGGCGGGCAGTGCTGGCCGGACGGGCCGAAGCCCCACTCGCCGACGAGGTCACCGACGCCGATGTTGAATGCGTTGCCGGTCCCGCGTCCGATCTCCATCGCGCGGACGAGGACGGCCACGAGGTCGGCGGATAGGCAGACCCAGTCCCCGATCGCCGCCCGGTTCAATCGGGACAGCTCGGAATCGGATTTCCAGTTCGACATCCGATCGTCGACCGCGGTGACCGCGGTGTGCAGGTCGGCGACGATCCGTCGCACGTCCGTGCCTTGTGGTGCGTGGAAACGCGCGCTGTAGCGTGTGCCCATCGTGTCGCCGGACGCGCGGCAATCGTTCAACCGCCAGCGAGGCAGCCAGTCAATAGACGTCTTCGACATAACGCCCTTGTGCGCGCAGCTGCGCCACCGAGAGGCCGCTGCCCACGAGGATGCCCTCCCAGGCCTTCGCCACGCCGTCGGCCATCTTGCGGCCGCCGCAGACCATCACCTGGGCGCCCTGGGCGATCAGCTCGCGCAGCCGCTGCGTGTCGGCGACCAGGCGATCCTGCACATACGCGCGCTCGACGGATCGCGAGAACGCGGTCGTCAACGCGCGCAGGCGGCGGTCGTCGACCAGGCCGTGCAACTCGTCGCGATAGAGGAAGTCGCCCTCGGCATCGCGGGCCCCGAAGTACAGGTACATGGCGCGCTGCGGCGGGTTGTGCCGGATGAAGCCGATCAGCGGACCGATACCGGTGCCCGCGCCGATCAGGATCACCGGCTGCTCGCCGGCCGCCGGGCGAAAGCTCGAGTGCGGCCGAACGAACGCCTGGATCTGCGCGCCGGGCTGCAGCCCGGTCAGGAAGGTCGAGCACACGCCCCCGACCTGTCGGCGTACGCAGATCTCGGCCGCGCCGTCGGCGGCCGCGCTGGCCAGCGAGTAGTAACGCGGCGAGGCCCCGCCGGGCGCAACGACGCCCAGCAGATCCCCGGTCTCGAAGGCCGGCAGCCTCGAGGCCCCCAGCCAGGATCGCCACCCGCCGGCGAGCGCCGTGGGTGCGAAACGAAGGACCGCGGCAAACGTCTGCGGATCGGCACCGTAGTCGATGCGCGAGACCAATGTCAGCGCGGTGGTGCGGATCAGCGGCGGCGTGTATTGGATGTCGAGCACCACACCAAGCGCCTTACCGAGCCATTCGCACCAGTCGCGGAACTCGGGCTCGGACTGCCGGTCGACCGTGCCCGGCTCGCGCAGCGGCTCGAATCCCTTGGCAACGAGCACCGCGTGCACCTGGCGCGCGAACGCACAGAAGCGCGGAAACTGGCGGTCACCGAAGCCGAGCACCGCGAACGCCACGCCGGTCGGTGCCGCCATCCGCTCCAGCCTCGCCACGAACCGGCGCGCGCCCTCCGGCGCCTCGCCGTCCCCATAGGTCGCCGTCAGCACCAGCAGGCGACGTGCGTGGCGATAGCCGTCCGCGAGCTCGTTCATCGATACCGTGTGCACAGACAACCCGGCGCGGGTCAGCGCCGTGTGCAGCGCCGAGGCGAACGCCCAGGTGGTGTTGGTCTCGCTGCCGACCAGCAGCACGGTATCGGCTTCCTGGGCCGGCACATTGCCGACCAGGCGCGGCATGCTCCGGCGCCGACGCCGCCAGATCAACATCCCGGTCACCGCCAGCAGCGGCACCGTCAGCGACGACGCGCCCAGCAGCAACGCGAGCCACCACAGGCCCTCGCCGGTGTGCAACATGCGCACCGTCGCATGCAGGCGCTGCCAGCGGTCGAGGGCGACGTACGCCAGCCAGTCGCCGGTGGCCGGATCGATCGCACCCGCACCGTCGGTGGTCTCCAGCTCGATCACATCGCCGGCATCACCCGGGTTCGCCAGTTTCAGCTGCCGCAGGCGTGACACGTCGACCGCCCGCAGCGCCGGCATGTCACCAAGCGCGATGGTGGTCGCCGCGCTCGGCTGCAGGTCCAGCAGCGGGTCGGTGCCGCCGCCTTCGGGGATCAGGCCGAAACTCGCCAGCGACATCAGCACGCCGGTGGCGGCGGACAATACCAGCCCGGCCAGCGCGAGGCGGGCCGGTTCGTTGTGCAGTCGTTGCAGCGAATCACCGCGCAGCCGGCCGGCCAGCCGTCTCCAGCCGCCCATCTGCCGAACGAGCAGCAGCAGGCCGCAGACCAGGATGACCAGCATGCAGGCGGCCGTCACGCCGATCGCTGCCCGACCGGCGTCATCGAGCAGCAGCCGGCGATGCAGGTTCTTCACCCAGCGCTGGATCGCCGACGCCTCGTAGGCGGCGAGTATCTTGTCGCTGGCCGGATCGATACGCGATACCCGCTGCGCATCACCCACCCGGTGGTAGGCGACGATCGCACCCGACGGATCACGCACCAGCGACTCGACACCCGGCACGGTGGCGACGACACGGCCGGCGAGTGTCGCGACGTCAACGCCGCCGTCAGCCGGTGCCGCCGCGCGCTCGATGGTCGGGAACACCGACAACACCGCGCCGGTCAGCGCGACCACCAGCAGCAGCAGCGCGGCGATCAGCCCCAGTGTCGAGTGCAGCCTGCGCAGCATCGGCGTCCAGGCCCGTTCAGAGCGTGTAGCGGAACGACTTGACGTAGCCTCGCCCGACCGCGACCTTGTCCGTGCCCGCCCGGGTCAGCGGAACCGCCACTTCCGACGGGTTGTCTTTCATCTTCTCCACGGCGGTGTCGATGCGGATCTCGTAGCCCGCGTCCAGCAGCGCGTCCGCGAGTTCGACCGTCACCCGCAGTGTCTTGCCCGCACCGACGCTGGCGCCGCTGATGCCGTCCACCTTGACCGCCCCGGCGGTCGCGCGCGACCAGTCGCGCAGGTGGCTCCAGTACTTGACCTTGGGTGCCGCGACCCACAACGTACTGTGATACTTGCCGGTGCGATCGACGAGGTAGATCGCGACATACGCACCGTCGCCGCCGTAGGAGGTGAGCTGCGTCTCGAGCACCACCGGACGCGCTGAAGCGATGGACGGCAATACGAGTGCGCCCGCGACTGCGGCCAGAGGCCATGTTGGGTTCAATCGGGTACTCCTGAAAGTGTTCCTGGCAAGTGAGCCGAGACCGATGTGGGGTGCCGGAGCCGACACCAGCGGCCGGCTGGGCAACGGCAGGCGGATGGCTAAGGTGGCGCCAGGCGCCGGTGCTCGCGGTCGTGTTCGCGATCCTGGCGTTTGACGCTGATGATCTTCAGCGAAGCCGGGTCGATCTTGACCTTCAGGCGCTGTCCCTCGGCATCGCGCCCCTTGATCTCGTAACAGCCGTCGTCGACCTTCAGCCGGTCGACCTGCCAGCCGTTGCGTTCGGCCAGGGCGCTGACCGCGGTCCGCGGCTGCCATGTCTCCGGCGGTGCGTCGCAATCGCGGCCTGCCCACGCGGGCTGGCCGGTCAGCACGAATGCCGCCAGTACCAGGCGGCGGGTCGTGTGCAGGCGGTGAAAGTCTTGCAGGCCGGACTCCCATTCTCCAAGGTGATGGCGCCTCGGCACATCGCGGGGACCCTTCGCTGACACGAGGAACTCATCGATGCCCGATGGGATGAGTGTGCGGAACGCTTGTGTCGGGGTCTGTTCGGCGTCGCACGAAGCGGTCAGGGCACGGCCGTGATGGAGCGCTTGCCGAAGGACACCGGATGTCGGCCGCCGACGACCGCGCTATCCCCTGCGGCCGCCGCGGTCCGCGGCGGCGATGCCGGCCGACGTTGCCACAATCGGTCGCCTGTCCATCAACTCGAGGAGCGTGTGATGCCGATGACTTCCAAGGAGATCCTGGCGCAGGCAAATGCCGCCATTGCCCAGGGCGACTTCGAAGGTTTCCTGCAGTTCTGCACCGACGACACGACGTGGACGTTCGTTGGCGACCGAACACTCAGCGGCAAGGAAGCCGTGCGCGCCTGGATGAAGGCGGCGTACCATGAGCCACCGAGCTTCAAGGTCCATCAGATGATCGCCGAAGGTGACCACCTGACGGCGATCGGTGAGATCTCGTTGAAGGACGGGAGCGGGACCGCCACCCGCCATATGTACTGCGACGTCTGGCGCTTCGAGGGTGGCCGGATGGCCGAGCTGCAGGCCTTCGTCGTCCCGATGTGAGCGCACGCCGCCGGTACCGACAGGAGATCTGATCATGCCCAGGAACGTGCGCCTAGGAATCATCCGTGCGAGGCACGACACCAGCGTCCCCGTCATCGCCGATCAGGCGTGCATCGCGATGGTGATGACCGGCGAGTACGCGTTGCTGCGCTACTGGATCAACACCTCGCGCGGTTACCTGGACTTCGTCGATTCGCCGATGTTTCCATGGATCGACATCACGGTCGGCGCCGACACCAGCCGCGGCGCGCAGGCGGTGGCCGCGATCAATGCGCTGCGCGCGCGTTTCCCCGGCAGTGATCCGCTCGCCGGACTCGAAGGCCTCGTCGTGTTGTCGCATCCGGGCCAGCGGACGATGGCCAACCCGCAGGCCGGGCAGCCGGGACAACCGGCGACGATCACGGCGGGGTTCGACGGCGGCACGACAAAAGTCGGCGCACTCGAGGTCGCGGTCCTGCCGACGATGCCGAGTGACCACACGTTCATGTGCCACGAGATCGGCCACGTGCTCGGCTTCGATCACAGCTTCGGCCTCGACAACAACGGCACCGACTGGGATCCGACCGACGCCAACATCATCGTCAGCCCCGAGTACGGGTCACCGTACGACCTGATGTCCTCGGCGTCGTTCGGCAGCCGCTGGCTGGGGACGGGGCCGTTCTATTCGGCCTCGCCGACCTTCATCGGTCCGGCCGTCAGCGGCTGGCCAAGCGCCGGCGCCTTTTCGATGGGGCCACATCTCTCGCGTGCGAACCTGCACCGGTTCGCGCCCGAAGCGCTGGCCGGCCGCCTCGTCGAGCGCCCGTTTCCGCCCCCGGGCGGCGCGCTGCGTGTACGCCTGGTGCCGGCCTCGGCCGTGGGCGGGCACAGCCTGCTGATCCTGCATCCGCCGAACGAGCCTGCGAACGGGGTCGGCCGCGTCTACGTCGAGTACCGCACGTCCACCGGATGGGACACCGGCATCGACATCCTCGGGCCGAGCCAGTCGCGCGAGGGTGTGGTGGTGCACTCGCTGGTCGACCAGCCGGGAGTCGGCCCGCGGGTGTGGTACCGCGGCTCGGTACCGGCGATCTCGGCGGACTCGGACGTCGCCGTGGCCATGACGCCGCTGGTGGTCGGCATCGAGGCGATCGATCAGGATCGCAAGTGGGTGGAGGTGTCGGTCACGACAGGCGCGGCACGACGCGTCGAACTGACTCGCGGCAATCATTCGGACGATGTCGTCGGCGTGGTCGGGGAACTGCAGTCGACGACGACACCGTGCGGCGACCCGATCCGCAAGGGAACGTTCGCGACACAGACGTTCAGCCAGTTCGGGGTCCGCACGGCCGGCTTCGGCGGCGGCGGCGCGCCCGGGGTGCCCGGCCCCACGATCACGTGGACGGTCGGCGGCGTACCCGTGAGCGGCAACAACGGCAGCGTCGACGTGCCCTTCGATGGTGTGACGTTTGCGGTGCAGTTCTCGATCGACCCGGTCGTGTTCGAACTGGCGCTGACCTCGCGCGGCGGCGAGCGTTTCGAGGTTCCGGTTGTTGTCACCGTTGCCGGGGACGGGACAACGGCGACGGCGAGCACGACCTTCACCGCCCAAGGCTGGATCGACGGTGTCCATCCGGACGATGCGGCGACGTTGAGCCGCTGCCTGCGGCGCGTCTTCGACCGCTACCACAACGTGCCGCCGGTGTTCCGCAAGCCGACGCCGGAGCCACAATGGTCGTTGAAGGTCCGTGATGAAGTGCAGCGGCTCTGGTACGGTCAGGTGGTCCGCGTGATCAACCAGACGCCGGCACTCGATATCGCCGGGCAGACGATGATGCGCCAGCTGGTCGGCCTGCAGGTGCCACCGACCCGGACGCTGCTCGAAGCACTGGCGGCGGTCGGCATCGACTTCAGCGTGGCCGAGGCCGACATCACGCAGTGGCTGGGCAATCCCGAGTTCACGCCGTACCCGGCGCTCGCGGAGGCGTTGCTGACCCGGTTGAGCGGCACCCGGCTGCGGCAGCCGGTGTTCCTCGACGTGATCGCGTTCAACTACGAACAGTCACCCGGTGTGACGTCACCGCGGTCGGTCGAGCAGGTCCGGGTCGGCGTGCTGGAGGCTGCGGTGGTGGCAGGGTGGAACACGCGATATGGCGAGCAGGCAGCGAACCTGGCGGAGCTGCTGGTGACTCTCCCCGGTGATGACGCCGCCACCCAGCTGCCGGCGGCTCTCCAAGGTGAGGTCTGGCGGATGGGACGCAGTCGAACCACCGATCCGGCATGACCATGCCCGGCGCCCGGTGAGTTGCGGTCGATGACCGGGATCACGGAGCGGGCGGTGTGACGACCTGGTAGCGATCCCACCAGCCGGCCGCCGGGGCCACCTGCTCGACGACATCGACCCACAGGCCGGACGGATCGCGGAATCCGAAGCGTCGCTGGCCGAACGGTTCCACGGTCAGCGGCAAGTCGACGCGGCCGCCGCTGGCCGTGAACGACGCCAGCAATGCGGCGGCATCGTCCACCTGCAACTCGAAGCACATGCCGGTTCCGCCGAAGACCTCGGGACCCGGCGGCGCCGACGGGTGATCCGGTGTCATGAACGCGATCGACAACGAACCATCCGGCGTGGCGAGCCAGGCGAACCAGGTGCTGTCGAACCCCGTGCGCAGGCCGAGGTGGCGTTCCCAGAACAGCCGGCAGGTGTCCTTGTGCGGGGTGACGATGAGCGGGTAGCGGTCGGTGAATTGCACGGCAGCCTCCTGATGACGCGGACGGACCACACATTGCAAGCAAGCGGTGAGCCCATCCGACCCATGCTTCACCAAGGCGGCTTGCCGGTCAAATACCGATCAGGTCATCACGGGCAGCGCGTCGCCTCCGCCTTCCCCTTGCGTCGATTGTTGCAAAATGCAGCTTTTGACGAGTGGCACCCATGGCACCCCGTTCGAGACGACCGCCGTTGCAACTGGAACAGAGCCTGCTCTATCACTACGCGGTCGTCAGCCTGCGCGTGGGCGGCCTGATCCATGCGTTGTGCCGCGAGCGCTACGGCATGTCGGCACACGGGTGGCGGGTCGTCGCCCACCTCGGCGAACTGCAGCCGGTCTCGGCCAAGGAGATCGGCCGGCGCGCGGCGATGGACAGCGTCACCCTGTCGCGCGCGCTGTCGCAGATCGACGCCTTGGGTTTCATCGAGCGTCGGATCGACGAGTCCGACCGGCGCCGCATCATCCTTCGGCTGACGCCGTCGGGCCAGGTCGTCTACGACACCGTCGCACGTCACACCGTTGCCGTCGAGGCTGACCTGCTGCGCGGGCTGACGGCGAACGAGCGCTCGACGCTGCGCGAACTGGCCCGGCGCGTCTGGAAGCGATCCGACAAGTTCGCCCGGCCGGACCTGGACTGATACAGTTTGCAATAGTTGCATTTTGCAACGAATGGCGGCATCATGCCGCGACGGGTGGTGCCGGGTCGGACATCGCCTCCCCGGAGCGTGTGTGCCTACGGAGCTGGTCAGGCTGCTGCGTGCGTCGAGGAACGAGGCGGGAATCTCCCAGCTCGAGCTGTCCCTGCGCCTGGGCATCTCCCAGCGGCACGTCGGGTTCGTCGAACTCGGCCGGGCGCGCCCCAGTCGTCCGTTGCTGATCCGTTGGTTGCAGGAGATCGGCGCCGATGCCACGCAGGCCAGCGCCGCGCTGCTGCTGGCGGGTTATGCACCACTGGCCCGCGATGGGCGGGGTCGCGGCGACGATCACGACGCCGTCGCGATGCAGGCCATTACGCGCCACAGTCCCAATCCCGGCCTGGTGTTCGATGCGGACTGGCACATCGTCCGCATGAACAGCGCGGCGCGCTGGCTGTGCGGGCTCGTGATGCCCGAGCTCCGCCGTGGCGACGGCCCGCTGGACATGCTCGCGGTACTCGCCGATCCCCGGGGCTGGCTCGCCCGCGCACGTGACCCGGCGCCGATCGCGGCCGCGCTGCTCGCGCAGTTGCGTGCCGAGCAGTGGCTGCGCCCGGAGATGGCGGCACGGATCGACGCTCTCGAGGCGGCACTGTCCCGCCGCTATGGACCGTTGGCCGGCACCGCCGCGCGCGAACCCGGCCTGACGTCGTTCGACGTGACGATCGATACCGCGATCGGCCCGGTCTCGTTCTGCGCGATCCAGGCCGTGTTCGGCCTGCCGCACGATGCGAACAGGCAGCGTCTGCGGGCCGAGCTGTGGTTTCCGGCCGACCCGGCGACGGCCGACCTGATGCGCCGGCACGAAGACCTGCAGGCCGCCGATGCGTAGTGACGCGCCGACCCGTCACACGCCGCCTCACACGGTGCTCCGGCATCTTGCGGCTTCCAATCCATCGAACGGAGTCCATCATGCCCAAGTTCGTGATCGAACGGTCCATCGCCGGAGTCGGCGCCTCGAACCCGTCGGAGTTGCAGGCCATCTCGCAGAAGTCGTGCACGGTGCTGGACGAACTCGGTCCGGCGATCCAGTGGGTGCACAGCTACGTGACCACCGACAAGATCTACTGCGTCTACAACGCCGAGAGCGAGCAGCTGGTGCGCGAACATGCGCGACGCGGCGGCTTTCCGGCGGATAGCGTGACCCCCGTGACGGCCATCATCGATCCGGTCACTGCCGAAGCCTGATCTTGCGCTCCCCGGGCGCCGGGCACAGGATGAGGGCATGGGTCTCGACATCCATCTCCTCGGGCCGCCGCGTGTCGAACGCGACGGCCGGACGCTTGGCGCGCCGCGGGGCAGGAAGGCCTGGGGGCTGCTCGCCTACCTGGTCTGCCGGCAGGCGGCCACGAGCCGCGCACACGTCGCCGCGTTGCTGTTCGAGGAAGCCGACGATCCTCTCGGCGCACTGCGCTGGAACCTGAGCCAGTTGCGTCGCCTGCTCGGCGACGTGATCCGCGGCGACTCGCTCGAGTTGTCCCTCGATCCGTCGACGACGATCGACATCCGGACCCTCGCCGAAGGCTCCTGGGAGGACGTCGCCCGGATGCCGGGCCTCGACGGTGAGTTGCTCGAGGGCCTGAGCTTCGCGACCAGTCCGTCGTTCGATGTCTGGCTGGGCGCCGAGCGCCGGCGCCTGCGGGCGTGTGCCGAAGCCGTGCTGCGCGAGGCGGCGCTGTCCCGCCTGGGTGCGGGTGCGGCGCGCGAAGCCGCCGATCTGGCCGCGCGACTGGTGCGCCAGAATCCGCTCGACGAGAACTTCCAGGCGCTGCTGGTGCGCTGCCTGTCGGCGTCCGGTGATGGCATCGGCGCAGCACGGCAGGCGGCCGCCTGTCGCGATCTGTTCCGGCGCGAGCTCGGCGTGGAGCCCGGCGCCGCGCTTCAGGCCGCGATGGCGACGACCACCGCGTCGCCGATCACACGGCCGACGACCGGTCGTGCCGCGGCGCTGGCGCAACTGGACGCCGGTGAAGCCGCCATCGGCGCCGGCGCGCTCGAGGCCGGATTGCAGTGCCTGCGCCGGGCGATCGTCGAAGCCGACGCGACCCGTGATGCGGTATTGCGCACCCGGGCGCGCGTGGCGCTGGGCGGCGCCCTCGTGCACGCCGCGCGTGGCCGCGACGAGGAAGGCGCGACCGCTTTGCACGAGGCGCTTGTCGTCGGGCAGGGCGCCTCGGCGCCACTCGCCGCGTCGGCCTGCCGTGAGCTGGGCTACGTCGAGTTCCTGCGCGGACGCTACGCACGGGCACTCGCCTGGCTGCGCCGAGCCGACTCGCTCGCCGGCGACGACCCGCTCGAGTGCGCCGGCATCGCGGCCGTGCGGGGATCGGTGCTCAGCGATACCGCCCACTACACCGACGCCATCGCGGCCCTGCGCCAGGCCGAGGCACTGGCCGAGGGCGCTGGGGATGTACGGCAACTGGCCTACGCGCTGTCGATGCGCGGGCGCGTCCTGCTCCTTCGTGAGCAGTTCTCCTCGGCGTGTGACGTGCTCGATCAGGCGGTCGCGCTTGCACAGCAGGGTTGGATGGCGTTTGTGCCCTGGCCGCAATCGCTGCGTGCGGAGGTCGACCTGAACCAGGGCGAAGTCGATGCGGCGGCGGCGCGACTCGAGCACGCCTTCGCGCTCGGCTGCCAGCTCGGCGATCCCTGCTGGGAAGGCATCTCCGCGCGGGGGCTTGGACGCGTCGCGATCGCCCGCGACGATCCGGCGGGCGCCGCCCGGATACTCGTCGATGCCGTCGCGCGCGGTGCACGTCTGCCCGACGCATATCTCTGGGGCAAGGGCTACGCGTTGGATGTGCTGTGCGGCCTGGCCGTGGCGCGGCGAATGCCCGAGGCTGCCGGCTGGATCGCCGAGTTGCAGGCGTTGGCGGCGCGAAGCGGCATGCGCGAACTCGTCGTGCGAGCCCATGTGCATCGGTGCGCGCTGGAGCCGGGCTCGAGCATGGCGACGGCGCGACTCCTGGCGAGAGAGGTCGACAACGAGGCGCTCCAGCGTGTGGTCACGGAACATGTTGGAAAGACGAGTGGCGAACGCGTCGTGGACGGGACACCAGGAAGATCTCGATCCGGCCTGGTGTAAACCGCAGCCGTTCGCTCCGGGCATGGATGTCGTGCCCGCCTGCCGGGATAGACTGGCCGCCGTAAGGCCGGCGCAGGTCGGCGCGACCTTCCGGCACGATCCGATCCCCGTCGCCCACTCTCTCCCAAGGAAAAACATGCTTTTCGAGCCGCTCGATACCCCTGGACTGCACCTGGCCAATCGCACCGTCATGGCGCCGATGACGCGCAGTCGCGCCGTCGATGCCAACGTCCCCAACGCGCTGATGGCCGAGTACTACGGTCAACGGGCGTCCGCCGGGTTGATCATCACCGAGGGCACGTCGCCGTCACCCAACGGGCTCGGTTACCCGCGCATTCCGGGGCTCTTCAACAAGGAGCAGGTACGCGGATGGAAGGTGATCACCGACACGGTCCACGCCAAGGGCGGCAGGATCTTCGTGCAGCTGATGCACACCGGTCGTGTCACCCACGTGGCCAACCTGCCCGCGGGCGCCGAGGTCGTCGGGCCGATGGCCGAAGTCTGCCCCGGCGAGATGTACACCGACGCGCAGGGGCCGCAGCCCCATTCCACGCCCCGCGCAATGGCCACGGCGGACATCGAACACGCCGTGCATGAGTACGCCCAGTCGGCGAAGCTGGCCATCGAGGCCGGATTCGACGGCGTCGAGCTGCACGCGGCCAACGGCTACCTGATCGAGCAGTTCCTGAACGCCAACGTCAACCGACGCACCGACGGTTATGGCGGCAGCATCGACGCGCGCAATCGCTTCGCGCTCGAAGTCGCCGGTGCAGCCGCCGCGGCGATCGGTCCGGACCGGGTCGGCATCCGGTTGTCGCCCTACGGCGTGTTCAACAGCACCGGCGAGTTCGCCGACGTCGATGCGCAGTTCGTCTCGCTGGTCGAACAGGTGTCGAAGCTCGGCCTGAAGTATGTCCACCTGCTCGATCATTCGGCGATGGGCTCACCCCCGGTGCCCGCCGGACTGAAGGCGAAACTTCGCGCGGCGTTCAAGGGCCTGTTCATCCTGGCCGGAGGCTTCGATCGGGCAAGCGCCGAGCACGCGCTGCAGGCGGGACAGGCCGACCTGATCGCGTTCGCCCGTCCGTTCCTCGCCAACCCCGACCTGGTCATCCGGATGCGGGCCGATGCCGACCTGAACGCGGTCGACATGTCGACGTTCTACACCCCGGGGCCGAAGGGATACACGGACTATCCGGCACTGGCGGCGTGAGTGCGCAGGGCATCGACGCATCCGCGTCGATGCCCACACGATGCACCCCGCGCAACGGCCGCGAGGCCGCCCCGCGTCCCCGCGTCGCGAATCGACCCCGCTACTCGAAGGACCCGTAGAGCCGGTTCCGGAAGACGGCCCGGTAGTAGTTGCGCTGGTTCGGCGCCTGCAACATCAGCACCGCCACCATCCGCTCGCGCGGGTCGATCCAGAACGCGGTGCCACCGTAGCCGCCCCAGTGTGCATCGCCGGCACTGCCTGGCACCGCCGGGCCGCCATCGGTGAGTCGCACCGCATAGCCGAGGCCGAAACCGTAGCCCGGACCCGGCAGGTAGGCTGGTCCGCGGATGCCGTCGAGGTGATCACTGAGCATGTAGCGCACGGTCTTCGGCGACAGGATGCGCACGCCGTCGATCACGCCGCCGTTGAGCACCATCTGCTGGAAACGCCAGTAGTCGCGCGCCGACGAGACCAGGCCTTGGCCGCCGGCGAGGTAACTGGGCTTGCGCCGGATGTCGAGCAGGGTGATCGGCTGCTTGCTGTCGGGGTCCATGGCCAGCGGCTCGGCGATGCGGTCCTGGCGCGCCGGGTCGACCCAGAAGTCGGTGTCGGTCATCTTCAGCGGCACGAACAGGTTCTCGCGCAGGAAGGTGTCGAGCGGCTGGCCCGACACGCGCTCGATCAGCGCACCGAGCACGTCGGTCGAGCGACCGTACTCCCAGGTGCTGCCGGGCTGGAAGTGCAGCGGCACCTTGGCCAGCCGGTTCAGCAGTTCACCATTGGTGATGTCGTTCGCATCCACGCGGGCCTTGTCGTACTCGCTCTTGACCAGCGACTTGCCGAACACGCCGTAGGTCAGACCCGAGGTGTGCCGCAGCAGGTCCTGCACGGTCATCTCGCGCTGCGCCGCCACCAGCTCGAGTGTCGGCTTGCCGTCGGCACCGGCCTTCTCCACGCCGACCTTCAGCCCGCGCAGTTCCGGCAGGTGCTGCGACACCGGATCGGCGAGTGCGATGCGGCCGCGCTCGACCAGCATCATCGTGGCGACCGAGACGATCGGCTTGGTCATCGAGTAGATGCGGAACAGCGAGTCGACGCGCATCGGCGTGCCGGCGTTCGCATCCTGCCGCCCGATCGCCTTCTCGTAGACGACGCGACCGTCGCGCGCCACCAGCACCACCGCACCCGGGATGCGTCCGCGATCGACGTCGGCCTGCAACTGCGCGGTGAACGCGTCGAGTCGCTCGGTCGACAGTCGCCGCGCAACCGGCAGCCCGGTGCCGGCGCTGCCGGCCGCAGGGTGGCCGTGATGGGCGAGGTGGTCGGTCCCGTGCGGATGGGAGCAGCCGGCAACGGCGATCAGCACAGCGAGCGCGGCGGTCCCGATCCGGGTGGCACTAACATCGGGTCGGATGTCGGTTGAATACACGGTGACGGTCTCCGGTTGTGTCCGTTGGTGCATGGTCTCCGTCGGGCTCACCGGCCGTTCTTCGCCGGGAGGCGTGAGACGTGTTCGACGCACCGGGTGACCCACGCCGACAGATCCTCCGGCCTGCGAAGCGCCGGCGGGTCGACGTAGACATATCCCTTCATCGGCCGGCCGGTGAAGTCCATGACCCGGACGTGAGGCATCGCCAGGGCATCGTCGTGACGTTCGGTCCCGACACGGGCCATCAGGCTCGATTCGCGAATGCCGACGAACATCCGGCCATCGACCAGGAACGCGAGGCCTCCGAACATCCGTTTCTCGGTGATGCCCGCCCGGCCGGTCAATGCCTTGCGGACGCGTTCTGCGAGGTCGGAATCGAAGGCCATGTCTAGACGTGGATCTGCCGCCCGCCGGCGAACGACCAATTCTCCCAGGTGGTCTCCTTGAACACCACCATCACGTTCTCCGGATCGTGCCCGGCCGAGGACATTCGGCCCATCAGGTCGGCCAGGAACTGGCGTTTCACCTTCACGCTTCGACCCGCCGACAGGACGACCTCGATCAGGACGAAGTCATCGGTGCGCCGGCCCGCGACGTCCGGGTAGGCGGGGTCGAACCGGAAGTCCTCGGGCGACAGTTCGAGCACCCGGTGAAACAGGTCCGCCTGGGGTACGCCGATGACGACCAGCGCCTCGTGGACCGACTGGAGCACCGTGGACTTGAACTCTGCCGACTTGGGACGGCGTACGGTCAGGGTGACGAGTGGCATGGTGTGCTCCTGGAACGCCGGGTTCGTTGCAACGGGGAGGATGCCACAGGGGTGCGTCGATCCCCACGACGCATGGGGGCTCTTCCACTTCGGCGACCAGGACAGCGCGGAGGTCGACCTTGGCTGGAACGAGCCGCGCGGCTGAAGCCCGGCGCCCCGGATCGCAAGCGGCCGATATCAACCCACGCGCCTTGGAACGCTCATAATCGCCTGATGAAACGCCTGCTCCCCCTCGTCCTGCTGACGTCCGCCTTCGCCGTCCATGCCGAGCACATCGGCGAAGTCGATACCGTGTTCAAGTTCATCGGCCCCGATCACAAGATCGTCGTCGACGCGTATGACGATCCGGATGTCTCCGGTGTCACCTGCTACGTGTCGCGGGCGAAGACCGGCGGCATCAAGGGTGCGCTCGGCCTCGCGGAGGACAAGGCCGAGGCGTCGATTGCCTGCCGGCAGACCGGACCGATCTCGTTTCCCCGACCGCTCAAGCGGGAGGACGAGATGTTCAGCGAGCGGATCTCGCTGATCTTCAAGCGCCTGCGCGTCGTCCGCATGGTCGATTCGGCCCGCAACACACTCGTATATCTGACGTACTCCGACCGCGTCATCGACGGTTCGCCGCAGAACAGCGTCACCGCGGTGCCGGTGGACCGGGCGACGGTCATTCCGGTCAAGTAGGTTCGGCACCGTTCTCTTAACCGGTGATCAATCCGTAAGTCGGTCGACAGTAGCCTGTGGCGCTCGACGGCAGTGCGAAGCCGTGACCACCCCGGGGAGTTCCATGACCGACGTCATCGATGGCAGCGGACGATTCTCGCAGTACACGGTTTCCCACCTGGCCAACGGCGACAGGATCTTCGGTCGCGTCGACGGGGTGTCCCACGGCTACCGGGTGCCCGGTGGCGGCACCCGGAGCGTCTTCACCGCCGTGGCCACGCTCACCGGCGGAACCGGAAGGTTCGCCCGCATTCGCGGCCTGCTGAAGAGCAGCGGCGTCGCCGACCTGCAGGTCGGCGTCAGCTCGAATCCGATCGAAGGCGAGTACTGGTTCGAAGACTAGGGAGGAATGCGCGGTCGCAGCGATGGTCGGTGGCGTCGGGTCTTTCCGACCGAGTCATCGACGGTCCGCCGCAGAACAGCGTGACGGCGGTGGCGGCGGACCAGGCGCCTACTTCGTGTGCGCCGCCCCTTTCATCTCGTCGATGCTGTCCTTCGCCCGCTGGGTCAGTCCGGCCATGGCCTCGACCTGGGCCTTCGTGACGATCTCGGCCAGTTGTTTCATGTCCGCCAGCATCTTCTGCCAGGCCTTCTGGGCCACTTCGGCATGCCGGGTCTTGTCGCCGCCCTTGGTGTCGACGGCCATCGCGCCCTTGGCGGACTCCTGCATGCCCTGCATGGCCTGGGTCAGCATGTCGGTCTGCGTCTTTGCCAGCGCCTGAAGTGCCTCGTAGGTGACCTTGTTGGCAGCCACCAGGGCCTCGACGTCCTTGCGACGCGCGTCGAAGAACGCTTTCGTGTCCACGCCCGGCATCTTGAACTGCTCGAAGGTCTTGGTCAGGTCGCGGAACGGGTTGACGTCGGCGGCGCTGTCTGTCTTGGGGTTGACGGTCATGGCATGTCTCCTGTTGGTGTCGATGAAACAGTGAGCCTGCGCGTACGCAGGCCGCTGGTCTGTTCGTCGGCACACGGAGCGCGCACCAGGAACACGAGGCGATACACCCGCGATTGCGTGGGCCATCGCACAGAGCACGAGGTGCCCGTCGTACTACCTTGATTCCCAGGACGATCGGCGGCCTGGCCTCCCCGATTGCGCATTGCAGCTGCGCCGGCGCTTCCCGCCGTCATCGTGAAGGGGAGCAAGTATCCGGCGCGCAGGAGACGTCATGCCCCGCACCCATCCGTACGACTCGGGCCTCGAGAAAAACGAGGCCAATTTCGTGGCGCTGTCGCCGCTCAGCTTCATCGAGCGCACGGCCGCGATATATCCCGATCGAATCGCCTTGATCCACGGAGCACGTCGCCAGACCTGGCGCGACGCCTACGCCCGTTGCCGACGCCTGGCCAGCAGCCTGGCGCTGCGCGGCATCGGTCCGGGCGACACGGTGGCGGCGATGTTGCCCAACGTCCCGGCCATGTTCGAGGCCCACTTCGGCGTGCCGATGGTGGGCGCCGTGCTCAACACGCTCAACACCCGGCTCGACGCCGAGGCCATCGCGTTCACGCTGCAGCACGGCGAGGCCCGGGTGCTGCTGACCGACCGTGAGTTCGCCGGGGCGATCGAGAAGGCACTCGCGATGCTCGGCGCCCGCCGGCCCTTCGTCATCGAGGTCGACGACGAGGAGGCACCGGCCGGCAAACGGCTCGGCGACGTCGAGTACGAGGCCTTCCTGGCCCAGGGCGACCCCGCCTTCGCGTGGTCGTTGCCATCCGACGAGTGGAATGCGATCGCCTTGAACTACACCTCGGGCACCACCGGCAATCCGAAAGGCGTGGTGACCCATCATCGCGGCGCGTACCTGAACGCTGTCTCCAATGTCGTGACCTGGGGCATGCCGTTGCATCCCGTGTACCTGTGGACGCTGCCGATGTTCCACTGCAACGGCTGGTGCTTCCCCTGGACGATGGCCCTGCAGGCGGGCGCCAGCGTGTGTCTGCGCAAGGTGGTCCCCGAACGGGTGTTCGACCTGATCCGCGAGCACCGTGTGACCCACCTGTGCGGCGCGCCGATCGTCTACGGCATGCTGATCAACGCCCCGGAGGCGCAACGCAGCGGCATCACCCATGCCATCCATGGTCTGATCGCGGGCTCCGCGCCGCCCGCGGCCATCATCGAAGGCTGCGAGCGCATCGGCATCGCCATCACCCATGTCTACGGGCTGACCGAGGTCTACGGCCCTGCGGCCGTGTGTGCACAGCAGACCGCCTGGGCGGAGCTGCCGGTCGGCGAACGCGCGCGACTGAACGCCCGCCAGGGTGTCGCCTATCCCATGCAGCAGGCCATCGCCGTGCTCGACACCGAGACGATGCAACCGGTGCCTGCCGATGGGCAGACGATGGGTGAGATCTTCTTCCGCGGCAACCTGGTGATGAAGGGCTACCTGAAGAACGCGCTCGCCACCGAGGAAGCCTTCGCCGGCGGCTGGTTCCACACCGGCGACCTGGCGGTGCTGCAGGAGGATGGCTACGTGAAGATCAGGGACCGCAGCAAGGACGTGATCATCTCGGGCGGCGAGAACATCTCCAGTGTCGAGGTGGAGGAGGTGCTGTACCGCCACCCCGCCGTGTTGTTGGCCGCCGTCGTCGCCAAGCCGGATCCGAAGTGGGGCGAGGTGGCTGCGGCCTTCGTCGAACTGATCGCCGGTGCTCGCGCCACCGAGGCCGAGATCATCGAGCACTGCCGCGCCCAGATGGCCCGCTTCAAGGTGCCCCGGCAGGTGATCTTCGGCGAGCTGCCGAAGACCGCCACCGGCAAGATCCAGAAGTTCCTGCTGCGTGAGCAGCTCAAATCGGCTTCGGCCATCGAATGAGTCACCCGCCATGAGCACCTACAACCCACCGCTGCGCGAGATGATGTTCGCGATGCGAGAGTTCGGCGACCTGGACGCCGTGCTGGCGCTGCCGGGCAACGAGGAGTTCGGCGGTGATCTGGTCGAGACGATCCTGGGCGAGGCGGCCAAGTTCGCCTCCAACGTCCTGGCGCCGATCAACGCACAGGGCGACACCCAGGGCTGCCACTGGGACCAGGGTGTGGTGACCACCGCCGATGGCTTCAAGGCGGCCTACGCCGCCTTCTGCGAGAACGGATGGAACGGCATGCCGGCCGGCACCCGCTTCGGCGGGCAGGGCATGCCGACCCTCGTGTCCACCGCTGTCCTGGAGATGTGGAAGGCGTCGAACATGGCGTTCTCGTTGTGCCAGATGCTGACCCTCGGCGCGGTCGAGGCGCTCACGCACCACGCCAGCGAGGAACTTCAGAAGTGCTATCTGCCGGCGATGATCGAAGGGCGCTGGACCGGCACGATGAACATCACCGAGCCGCAGGCCGGCTCCGACTTGGCCGCCATCCGCACGAGCGCGGTCCCCGAGGGTGATCACTACCGCGTCAGCGGCACGAAGATCTTCATCACCTGGGGTGAACACGACATGGCGGAGAACATCGTCCATCTCGTGCTGGCACGGCTGCCCGATGCGCCCCCGGGTGTGAAGGGCATCTCGCTGTTCCTGTGCCCCAAGTTCATCGTCAACGCCGATGGCACGCTCGGTGCCCGCAACGACCTCGTGTGTTCTTCGATCGAGCACAAGCTGGGCATCCACGGCAGTGCCACCGCCGTCATGTCGTTCGGCGACGGGCCGGGTGCCGTCGGCTGGCTGATCGGGCAGGCCAATCAGGGCCTGGCCTGCATGTTCACGATGATGAACCACGCCCGCCTGAACGTCGGCCTCGAAGGCGTGGCGATCTCGGAGCGCGCCTACCAGGGCGCGCGCCAGTACGCGCTGGAGCGCGTCCAGGGCAAAACGCTGGGCCGGGACGGTGCGCCCAGCGCCACGATCATCGGCCACCCTGACGTGCGCCGGATGCTGATGGACATGAAGGCGCGTGTCGAGGCGATGCGCGCGCTGGCCTACCACGCCGCCGGCCAGATGGATCTGGCGCACGGCCTGCGTGATGCCTCGCTGCGGCAGGCGGCGCAGAGTCGGGCGGATCTGCTGATCCCGATCGTCAAGGGCTGGTGCACGGAGAACGCGCTGGGCGTTGCATCCGACGGTGTGCAGGTTTTCGGCGGGATGGGCTTCATCGAGGAGACCGGCGCCTCGCAGCACCTGCGTGATGCCCGCATCACGACGATCTACGAGGGTACGACCGGCATCCAGGCCAACGACCTGATCGGCCGCAAGCTGGCGCGCGATGGCGGCGCGGCCATGAAACGACTGCTCGCGGCGATGGGAGACGACGTGGACAGCGCCAAGTCGTCCGTCGCGCCTGCCGATGCCGTGCTCGACAGCATCACCACGGCCCTCGCCACGGGCCTGTCGTCGCTGCGCGAGGCCACGGACTGGCTGTTGGCCGCGCCACCCCGCGAAGCGGCGGCCGGAGCCGTGCCCTATCTGGAACTGTGCGGCACGGTCATCGCGGGCTGGTTGATGCAACGCGGCGCGCGGGCAGCCACGCTGCAGGTGGCGCGCGGCGCTCCGGATGCCGACTTCCTTGCCGCCAAACGCATCACGGCGCAGCACTACGCGCTGCACGTGTTGCCGCAGGCCGGTGCGCTGCGCGACGCGGTCGTCCACGGTGCCGCCACCACGCTGGGCCTGGCCGACGTCGAATTCTGAACCACCTCACACGCCCAACCGGATCCACGACCATGAACGACATGAACGGCTACGACATCGAAGACCTGCAGTTGGGCATGCGGGCGACCTTCTCCAAGACGATCACCGAAGCCGACATCGTGCTGTTCGCGGCCGTCTCGGGCGACAACAACGCTGTCCACATCAACGAGGAGTTCGCCGCCACCACCCGCTTCGGCGGCCGCATCGCCCACGGCTTCCTCACCGCCAGCGTGATCTCCGCCGCGGTGGCGAACCGCCTGCCGGGCCCGGGCACGATCTATCTCGGCCAGCAGCTCAACTTCCGTGCGCCGGTGCGCCCGGGGCAGACGGTGCACGCCTGCGTGACCGTCCGCACGATCGACCTCGAGCGACGGCGCGCGACGCTGGAGACGGTCTGTCGCGTCGGCGACACCGTGGTGATCGATGGCGAGGCCCTGGTGATGACCACCTCGGCGGCCCGGCGCAAGCCGGCCGCGCCCGCCGCGGCATTGCCGGAAACGACCCCGGCCTGAGCATCCCGTTCGACCATCCGGCGACGGCAGCCTGGCGCTGCACGACTCAGGTGTGAGCCGTCGCGGCAACCGCACCCTGCAGAGGCACATCCTCCACCGTCGCGTCGATCTGGTGTGCCGACGCGCAGAGGCGGTGATCGATGAAGCCGACCGCAATGGCACCCAACAGGCCGGCCATCGCGATCACCAGGAAGTTCTGCTCGAGCGGCAGCTCCAACGAGACCAGGATGCCGATCAGGACCGGCGCCAGTATGGCACCCGTGCGTCCGACGCCCGAGGCGAATCCGATCCCCGTCGAGCGGATGGCCGTGGGATAGAACTGCCCCGCGTAGGCGTAGGTCAGGATCTGGGTACCGGTCGTGGTCGCGCCGACCAGGGCGACGATCACGTACAGCACTTCCTGCGACATCTTGACGGTCATCAGGTACAGGAAGACCGCACCCAGCACATACATGACCATCAGCACGTACTTGATGTGGAACTTGTCGGCGAGCCAGCCGCCCGAGATGGCACCCACCATCGCACCGGTCTGCAGCACCAGGAAGAAGGTCAGTGCCGAACCCAGGCTGTAACCCGACATCGCCATCAGCTTGGTCAACCACGAGCTCAGCGCGTAGATCATGAACAGCCCCATGAAGAACGCGATCCAGAACATCACCGTACTGAGGCCGCGACCGTCGCGGAACAGCCTGCCCACCGGCGCGCCGTCGGCCTTGTCCTCGGCAGGCACCAGGAACTCCTCGTGTGCCTCCATCCGCAAGCCCGGCCGGATGCGGTTGACGACCTGTCGCAGATGGCTGTCGTCGTGATGGGCGATCAGGAACGGCAACGATTCCGGCATCGACCTCATGATGAACGGGATCAGCAGCAGCGGCGCGCCGGCGGCGATGAACACCGATTGCCAACCGTAGATCTCGATGAACTGCTTGCCGACCAGGGCGGCCAGGATGCCGCCGACCGCGTAGCCGCTGAACATGAGCGTCACCATCCGGCCGCGGATCTTCTTCGGCGAGTATTCGGTCATCTGCGCGACGATGTTGGGCATGACACCGCCGATGCCGAGGCCGGCGATGAAACGCATGATGCTGAACGTGACCGGGTCGTCGGTGAACCCCGCCGCCGCGGTGAAGACACTGAACAGCGCCACGCAGATCGAGATGGTCCAGCGGCGACCGATCCTGTCGGCGAGTGCGCCGAGGAATATCGCGCCAAACATCATGCCGAACAGCGCGGAACCCGCCATGAAGCCCGCCGTGGAGGCGTCGACGCCCATGTCCTTCATGATCGAGGGAAGCGCGACACCCGCGACGGCGATGTCGTACCCGTCGATGATGATGATCAAGACACACCACAGCAGAACCACGGCGTGGAAGCGGTTGAATTCGGCCTCGTCGGCCAGCTTGTGAACGTCGATGTGATGCATGGTCTTCTCCGAATGCGCCAGCAGGTACGTTGCGCCTGCCGTGAATCGGGTGTCTGTGCTCTGGCGTACCCTGCAGGCTTTGATTGGCGGGCACTATCCTGGTGAGCGAGGCAACCCTCGGAGTCCCCATGTCGATCCAGGAGACGTACCGGCGCAAGCGCATGCCGGCCGCCGACGCCGTCGGATTGGTGCGCGACGGCGACTTCATCATCGTGCCCACCGGTGTGGGCGAGCCGCCGACCCTGCTGAGCGCCCTGTCGGAAAAACGCCGCGACCTGCGCGACGTGAAGGTGGCGCAGATCCTGGCGATGCGCCCGTACGCGTACATCGACCCGGACACGGTGGAGCACGTCCGTCATGTCGCCTTCTTCTACGGCGGCGCGACGCGTGCCGGCGGACAGGAACGCTGGATCGATTTCATTCCCAACTGCTTCTCCGAACTTCCCGGCATGATCGAGCGTGGGCGGATCCCGGCCGACGTCGTCTTCTCGATGGCCTCACCGATGGACGCACACGGCTACTTCGCCCTCGGCCTGGCGGCTGACTACACGATGGCCGCCATCGCCAAGGCGCGGGCCGTCGTGCTGGAGGTCAATCCTCACGTGCCGTTTGCGTTCGGCAACTGCCATGTCCACGTCTCCCAGGTGGCGGCGCTGACCGAGAGCAGCGACCCGGTGTTCGAGGTCGGCCTGCCGAAGATCGGCCCGGTGCAGCAGACCATCGGCAAGTACGTGGCCGACCTGATCGACGACGGCTCGACCCTACAGATCGGTTACGGCGGCATCCCGGACGCCGTGGTGATGCAACTAACGAGCAAGCGCGACCTCGGCATCCACACGGAGATGATCGGTGACGGCATCCTGACGCTGTTCGAGAGCGGCGCGGTCACGAACCGGCGCAAGAACCACCTGCCCGGAAGGATGGTGGCCACCTTCGCGCTCGGTTCCGGCAGGCTCTATCGCTTCATGGACCGCAATCCGGCCGTCGAGATGCATCCGGTGGACTTCACCAACGACCCGTCGTTGGCCGGGCTGAACGACAACCTGGTTGCCGTCAACGCCACCTTGCAGATCGACCTGCTCGGGCAATGCGGTTCCGAAAGTCTGGGTCCAGCGCCCTACTCCGGCACGGGCGGGCAGGCCGATTTCGTGCGCGCCGCGAATCGATCACGCGGTGGCAAGGCCATCATCGTGCTCCCCTCGACCGCAAAGAGAGACACCCTGTCCCGTATCGTGCCGACACTGACGCCGGGTACCCACGTCACGACCAGCAAGAACGACATCGACTACGTGGTCACGGAGTACGGGGTGGCCCGGCTTCGCGGCAAGTCGGCCGGACAGCGGGCGGCCGCGCTGATTGCGATCGCACACCCGGACTTCCGCGTCGAACTGGCCGCGCAAGCAGGGCGCATGAGCTCATATCGGGCCGGTGGCTAGCGACCACCAGCGGGTGCGGGTCGGGCGCAGGCCTGACCCCCTTGGCAGGCATGGCAATTGCGCGGTCGGCATGACCGGCGTTCGAGTGCGCCGGATCCACACGACAGGAGACCCGCCATGCAGACCGGTGACAAACGCACGACCCCGTCGCAGTCGAATTCGTCCGGCGATCAACGCAAGAAACTCGAGGAATCCGAACGCGAAGCCGCCAACAAAGGTGGGGCGGAAAACTATCAGGACGCCGAACGCGACGCCAAGGTCGTTTCGACCGGACAGGACGATGCGAACGACGTGGGTTCGATCAAGAACATCGACAACGATCAGGCGCGCAAGGGCAAGAAGTCGAAGTAGCGCGGCAGGGCGGTCGGCGATACCCGCTCAGCCCGGGGGCGGATTGCGCGGCACGCGGGGTAGCGCGTCGTTCATCTGCACCCAGGGTTGTGCCGAGTCGCACCAGATGTTGACCTGGGGCTGCAACCACGAGGTGTCGTCCAGCGTCCCGGCCTTGACCCAGTCCATCGTCGGTGTCGCGGCAACCTCCGAGAATATCGGCGACCCGCATTTCGAACAGAACCTGCGCATCACCGGCAGGCCCGTATCTCCGACGTCCTGGTAGGTGTCCGGCTGGGCTCCCTCCATCACGAGTGCGCCCTTCGGCACGGCAACGATCAGCGAGAACGCGGTGCCGGTCTGGCGCTGGCAGCTCCTGCAGTGGCAGATCGCGGTCAGCAGCGGCTCGGCATCCGAACGGTATCGAACGGCGCCGCAGAGGCACCCACCTTGGATCGTTGGCATACCTGTCTCCTGCGTGAGCGTTGGGGACTGCGCTTCGTTGCGGGCGGGTTCCGGGGGTAGCCTGGCACGACACCATACCCGAATCTCGGTAGTTCGCGGGTGCCATCGGAATGGCCTCCTCACCCCTGCCCAGAAGAATGGTCAGGGCTGCCTGCACATCGCAGGCGCTCATCTTCGCAACGATTCGACACTGGACAAACATTCCTTTTTTGGGTACTTTCATGCCCAAAATGGGTACTTCAAAAAAGGCTTCGTCAGCACCCGCCAGTCTGGCGGATGCACTCTTCACCGGTACGCAGCAACGCGTGCTGGCGCTGCTGTTCGGCCAGCCAGCGCGAAGCTTCTATGCAAGCGAGTTGATCAGTCTGGCCGGCATGGGTTCGGGGTCGGTGCAGCGCGAGTTGGCCTCGTTGACAAGCAGCGGGCTGGTCACCACGCGGACGATCGGCAACCAGAAGCACTACCAGGCCAACGCCGAGGCGCCCATCTTCGAAGAGTTGAAAGGGATCGTCCAAAAGACGTTCGGCTTGGCAGAACCGCTGCGCAGCGCGCTCGCCCCGCTTGCGAGCAGACTTGTCGCTGCCTTTGTTTATGGCTCCGTGGCGAAGAACGCGGACACCACAGCCAGTGACATCGACCTGATGGTCGTTAGTGACGAATTGACGTACCCGGATCTGTTCGGTGCACTCGAAGTCGCAAGCGCCGTCATAGGCCGAACGGTGAACCCGACGATCTTCACTCGCAAGGAGCTGGCCAAGCGCATCAAGGCCAAGGAGTCGTTTACCACTCGCGTGCTCGCGCAACCGAAGATCTGGATCGTGGGAGACGATCGTGCCTTCACCGCTTGACAACCTTGCCGGACCGAACAAGTCGCTGCGGGCCGAGCCACCGGACGCGACCGAGTTTGCCGGCCTGCTGCGCTCGGGGTGCACGCGCTTGAAGGACGCGGGAAACAGGAGCCTTGCCATCGAGAGCCGATTCGACCTCGGCTACAACGCGGCGCATGCCCTATGTCTGGCCGCACTGCGCTGGCACGGTTACCGCGCTGGCAACCGCTACATCGTCTTTCAGGTCTTGCCCCTCACGCTCGGCCTCGGCCCCGAGGTATGGCGCGTGCTGGCAAAGTGCCACGACATCCGCAATGCCAGCGAATACGAAGGCGACCTTCGGATCGACGAGCGCATAGTCGAGGACCTGTTGCACGCTTGTAATGAAGTTCGTGCCAAAGTCGAAGCGCTTGATGCGCCGTCGTCCAACAGTTAGGCAGGTCGCGCGGCAAGCCCCGAATAGCTAAGTCCCCGCCAGCCAGGCGACGACCAGGACGAAGCCCGCGGCGCCCAGCGCCGCGTGCACACACAACGCCACGTTGGCCGGGCGCCGACCCCACATCGAACCGACGATCGCCGACACCAGTCCGGAGATCAGCGCGAACGCCAGCAGCAGGGCTGCCGTCGTACCGGTGAACGCGGCCTGCAACACCGTGCCGTCCGGCGCCCCGCGCTGGAGCATCACCACCGACTCCAGCCCCGCGGCTCCCAGCAGCAGATGCAGGGCGCCGAGCCCCGGTCGGTTGCGCTGGCGGTGCAGGATCCGCCATCCCAGATACACACCGAGCGCGACGGTCACACCGACCAGGATCAGGATGGCCGCCGATTTCATCGGCTCGGGTGCGGATGGGGGGATGGCATGGGCTGAACTGTATCAACGTCGTGCCAGCTCCGGCCAGATCATGGCCGAGCGCAGCGTCGCGTTGGGCAGCAGCGAGGTGACTGCGCCCAGCCGCCCGCGCTCGGGAACGTCAGGGAACCGGCGTCAATTGCCCGGTCGAAGGCGACATCGCAGCGACTTTCCAGACGTCGCCCGGACGAATCAGGTCCGGATCATGGACATCGTTGCCGACGGTGCCGTCGAACAAGGACATGTCGACGTGTTTGTCCGGGTTGAATTGGATCAGTCGATAGGTGGCGAGCCACGCTTCGGCATTGGAGCCCGGCCGCAACGATGATCGCTCCTCGGCCGAGAGCAACGAACCGGCGTTCCTCGCAGCGAGGCTCCACAGATTGTCCCCCGCTACCACCTTGACAGTGTCGGTCACCGGCGGCTCGGCCGAAGCCTCATCCGTCGGTCCGGGCAGCGTGATCGGCGGTATCCCGGCGTCTCCGACGGTGGACGAATCGTCGCTCGGTGATGTGTCCGCCGAGGGCGGTGCCGTCGTTGTCGTCGAAGAATCCGATCCGGAGGGAACGGCCGACGGGATCGCCGGCGTCGTGATTCGTGACGACGGTTCGGTGTCCTCCGGCGGAGTGGTGGCCGGCGCCACCGCAACGCTCGTCGCGGCCTGCGGGTCCCGGTCCTCACCCAAGTACCGGGCGAGGAGAATACCGAGTTCGAGCGCGAACAGCGTGGCCCCGGAATAGCCGAGGATGGCCAGCGGCGGAGGCATCCTCGCAGCCAGGGCGGCGGTTACCGATCGACGTGTGTTGCCGTCGTCGGTCGTCGGCACCGCGGCGCCTGCGAGCGCGGGATCGGTTCGCTGATCGGGGTTGAGCCGGGTCGGGTCGACCGGGTTCAGCAATGCCTCGCTCGTTTCCCTCCTCTGTCTCCAGGCGTCACGCACGGCGCGATAGTCGCTCGCCGTCTTCCTCGCGGCGTCACCGGCGAAGATCGTCTTCAAGCCCGTTCTCGTCAGGCCCAGCAGCGACAGATCCGAGACGTCCCTGAGGATCCACGGCACCGAAGACAACGAATAGCCGAGGATGCCGGCCT
>CADEEH010000002.1:27625-95739 GCA_902826305.1 uncultured Burkholderiales bacterium | reverse complement strand
CTCAACTGGTACGGCGGCATGGGCATCATCGTGCTGGCGATCGCGATCCTGCCGCTGCTCGGTGTCGGCGGCATGCAGCTGTTCAAGGCCGAGACGCCCGGTCCGATGAAAGAGGGCAAGCTGACCCCGCGGATCACCCAGACCGCGAAGTACCTCTGGCTGCTGTATGCGGGCCTGACCGCGGTGTGCATCGGGGCGCTGAAGCTGGCGGGCCTCGACTGGTACGAGGCCGTGTGCCATGCGTTCTCCGCGCTGGCGCTGGGCGGCTTCTCGACCCGGGATGCCTCGGTCTCGGCATTCGACTCGCCGGCGGTCGAGACCGTGCTGATGATCTTCATGATGATCGCGGTGGTCAACTTCAGCACCCATTTCCTGGCGCTGCGCGGTCGTTCGCTGGCCCCCTATGCCCGCGACCCCGAATTCGCCGGTGTCGTCGGCCTGATCCTGTTCAGCTGCCTGATGCTGGCCGCGTTCCTGACCTGGAAAGGCACGTACCCGACGTACCTCGTGGCGCTGCGACACGCGAGCTTCAACACGATCTCGATCGCCACCTCCAGCGGCTACATGAGTGCGGACTACGAGCAGTGGCCGCTGTTTGCGCCGATCTGGATGCTGTTCCTGTGTGCGGTCGCCTCGTCGTCCGGCTCCACCGGCGGCGGCATCAAGATGATCCGCGCGCTGATCCTGGTCAAGCAGGCCAAGCGCGAACTGGTCCGGATGGTCCACCCGCGCGCGGTCAACCCGCTGACACTCAGCGGGCACCTGGTCGACAACCGGGTCGTGCTGGCTGTGCTCGGCTACATGCTGCTGTACGGCGTGACGCTGATCACGGCGACCTTCGTGCTGCTGGCGACCGGGCTTGATTTCATGTCGGCGATGTCCGCCGTCGTCGTCTGCATCAACAACACCGGACCCGGACTGGGCGTGGTCGGTCCGTCCCAGAACTACCAGCCGCTGTCGGACATCCAGATCTGGGTGTTGAGTTTCACGATGCTCGCCGGCCGGCTCGAGCTGCTGACCGTGTTCGCGTTGTTCGTCCCGGCGTTCTGGCGCAAGTGAACGCGACGTCCGCCGCGCTGCCGATCGTGGTGGTCGCCGGCCTGCCCGGCGCCGGCAAGACGACGCTGGTCCGACGCTGGCTTGACGAGACACCCTCGGACATCGCCACCGCCGTGCTGGTCGACGACCTGGCGATGCGCGGCTATGCGTCGTCGCCGTCGCATGCGTCGGTCAAGGTCGTCGGCGGTTGTGCCTGCTGCAGCGCGCGCGAGGCGATGCGGCTCGCGGTGATGCAACTGCTGCGCGAAGGACGTGCGGGGCGGCTGGTCTACGAACTCGGTGCCGCGGGCCACCTGCCCGGTGTCGTCGACCGCCTGCGCGAGCCGCCGTTCGATCGCTGGCTGCGGCTGGTCGCGGTGGTCACGGTGATCGACGGATCGCGGTACGGCGCCGGGGCGACGGCGGACGAGTCGATCCCCGACGATCGGATCGGTGCCGCCGATGTCCTCGTCGTCCGTTTTCCCGGTGCCGGTGCCGGTGCCGGTGCCGGTGCCGGTGCCGATGCCGATGCCGATGCCGATGCCGATGCCGATGCCGATGCCGATGCCGATGCCGGCGCCGCGCGGCGCCGGATGATCGACCGCCTGCATCGACTGCACCCGTTCGAACGGCCGGTACTCGATGCCGGCGCGGGCCTGCCCGGGTGGGACGACGTGATCGCCCTCGCGGCGGCGCCGGCCAACGGGTTGCCGGAGGTCGCTTCGTCCGGTCGCGTGTTGCCCGGACCCACGGTCTCCAGTGAGACGTTGCGCGTCGACGAATTGCCCGAGGGCGGGAGGCGGACCGATCTCGCGGGTACCGAAGGTCCGGCGACCCGATGGACCTGGCCGGCCAGCGTCGTGTTCGATCGGGGTGAGCTGCAGCGAAGTCCGCTGTGGGCGCCGCCGCTGCCGCAGGGCGTCGTCCGCCAGCGCGGCGCGCTGAGGACGGAACGCGAGTGGTACGCGCTGCCCGCGGCCGATGACCACCGATGGAAGCCGACGCCCTGGCGGCATGACAACCGGGTCGAGGTCACTTTCGCCGATGACAACACACGGCATCGGCTGGCCGCGTCGATCGAGGCGGCGCTGCGGGCCGCCGTGCGTGTTTCCCGTTAACGGGCCTGGTCCCATGGTCTCTCGCGGACCGGGTCGGAACGGCACCGCGCAGGCATCGGCCGCATCGCCGTGGACCGGATGCGGTCATCACATCCGGTATCCGGGGCCTGCGTATAGTGGTCAAGGGGAGTGGACCGAGGCTGTGATGCCAAAAACGGCACTATTGCGCAGTCGGCGAACCGGCCGCTGAGACGTTGTGCACGGGCGTTCGTCGGCTTCGGGTCGACGATTGTCGGCAAGTCCTGCTCTTGAAGCTCGCCCGGCCGACCTTACCTACGAACGACAGACGAGGTATGCCCATGAACATGATCTACAACAGTCCGAACTATTGCGTGGTCGAGTTCCGCGGCGAGACCGACGAGGCGAAGGACAGCCCGGGCGGGCATGCCGGCTACGAGATCATGGACAAGGCCGCCCGCCGCGAGATCTTCCTCGGCGGACACCTGGCGGACCGCTTCCGGGCGGACGTGCAGGAACTGATCGCCTCCGAGCCGACGATCGAGGAAGTCGACGAATTCCTCAGCCGTTTCGACGGCCTGATGCAGCAGCCGATGGTCCTGCACTGAGGGCTTGCACTGAGGGCTTGCACTGAGGGGCTTGCACTGAGGGGCTTGCACTGAGGGGCTTGTACCGAGCCGAGTCGCCGAGCCGACTCCGGTCACGTTGCGCTAGAACTGCTCCCAGGGCAGCCCCTCGAACCGCCAGCCGTTGATCAGGCCGCGTCGGCGGTTCGCATCGAGATCACCTTCGAAGCCGTGCAGCACGTTCACCACGCGCTGGAAACCCGCCTGCTCCAGTGCCTGCCCGGCTTCGACCGAGCGCTTGCCGCTGCGGCAGATCAGCACCACCGGGCGATCCATCGCATGGCCGGCCAGCTTGCGCACGTCGGCCTCGAAGTCCGGGTTGCGCTCCCAGTCGGGGGCGTCGTACCAGGCGACGTGCATCGAACCGATTGCGTGGCCGACGAAGAAGTACTCCGCGTCGCTGCGGCAGTCGATGAACAGCGAATCGGGGTTCGCCTTCAGGAAGTCGAAGGTCTGGCGAGGGGTCAGGTGTTCCATGCTGGCGGTTGCCTGCGAGCCGCTTGTATCCGGCGTGTCGATCTTAGCAGCCCCGACGGCAGGCGGCGGGGCCGCTCGCGTCAGCCCATCATCCGGACCAGGTACAGCGAGATCGCCGGGAAGAACAGCAGCAGCAGCGTGCGGATGCAGTCCGAGATCAGGAATGGCACCACGCCGCGGTAGCTCTCGGCGATCGGTGTGTCGCGGTCCATGCCGTTGATCACGTAGACGTTCAGGCCCACCGGCGGGGCGATCAGGCCGATCTCGACCACCATCAGCACCAGGATGCCGAACCAGATCGCCTTCTCCTCGGCCGGCAGGCCGAGATCCAGCCCCATGACCATCGGAAAGAAGATCGGGATCGTCAGCAGGATCATCGACAGCTCGTCCATCACGCAGCCGAGGATCACGTAGAAGACCAGGATCGCGATCACTACGGCCAGCGGCGGCAGGCCGAGCCCGCCGACCGCCTCGGCGAGCTGGTTGGGCGCCTGGGTCAGCGCGAGGGCCGAATTGAGCATGTCGGCGCCGAGGAAGATCATGAAGATCATCCCCGAGGATTCGGCGGTCGAATAGAAGCTCGCGGCGAACTTCTTCCAGGTCAGTTCACCCTTCGACACCGCGGTGATGAAGGTCGCCGCCGCGCCGATCGCCGCCCCTTCGGTCGGCGTGAACTTGCCGCCGTAGATGCCACCGAAGACGATCAGGAAGATCACGATGATCGGCGACACCTCGCGCAGGCTCTTGAGCAGCGCGTCGCGTTCGACCGTGTCGTGTTCCGGTGCATGGCCGGGAACCAGCCGCACATAGATCGCGATCGCGATCATGTAGCCGCCGGCGGCGATCAGCCCGGGGATGAAGGCGGCCGCGAACAGCTTGGCGATGTTCTGTTCGGTGAGGATCGCGTAGATCACCAGCACCACCGAGGGCGGGATCAGGATGCCGAGGGTGCCGCCGGCGGCCAGCGTGGCCGTGGTCAGCCGGCCCGAGTAGCCGTGGCGCCGCATCTCCGGCAGCGCGACCGAGGCGATCGTGGCCGCGGTCGCGATCGACGAGCCGCAGACCGCGCCGAAGGCCGCGCAGGCGAGCACCGCGGCCATCGCCATGCCGCCACGCAGCCGTCCGAACAGTCCGCTGGCAAACGAGAACAGCGAGCGCGACAGCCCGCCATGGGTCGCGAACTGGCCCATCAGCAGGAACAGCGGGATCACCGACAGGTCGTAGACCGAGAAGCGCGCGTAGGCCAGCGACTTCATGTAGTTCGACCACGGCAGCCAGCCGGCCTGCATCAGGTAGCCGAGTGTGCCGGCGAGGAACATCGATGCGGCGATCGGCACGCGCAGTGCCATCAGCACCAGCATCACGGTGAACAGCACGGCGGCGAGGGTGAGTGCGGTCATCGCGTCAGGCCGTCGCGGTCGAGCCGGTGGAACCGTTGCGTCCGGTCAGCGCGGTGTAGATCGCCAGGACCGCGGCCAGCACCAGCGACGGCACCATCGCCGCGTAGACCTGCCAGACCGGCCACTGCATCAGCATCGAGGTCGACCCGGACTGGTACTCGCTGATCGCTCCGACCACGGTGCGCCACGCGACCAGTCCCATCATCGTCGCCACCGTCAGCGCGCCGATCCGGTCGAGCAGCGCACGCGTCGAATCGGACGCCTTGGTCGTGAAGAAGTCGACGATGATGTTCGAGCCGCGCCACTGGCAGATCGGCATGAACGAGGCGACCGCGAACGCGATGCCTTCCTCGACGATCTCGGTGTCGCCGAGCAACGGCGTGCCGAACAGGTTGCGTCCGACGATGCTGCCGGTGGTGATCAGCGTGATGCCGACCATCGCGATGCCACCGGCGATCGCCGACAGCCGGCACAACATTTCAAGCAACCCGTGCATCTTCTCGTGTCTCCCCTGGGTGACTCGTCGATCGCGACCCCGGCACCTGCGGGGCGGCCGTTTGTAGTTGTCGTATCAGCGCTCGGCGGCAAGGAACGGGACGACCTGGGCCACGAACTTCGTCGGCTGTTCCGCGTGCGAGAAATGGAAACTCTTCAGCTCGATCGCCGTGGCTCCCTGGATCCCCGCGGCCAGCGCACGCCCCTTGTCGGGTGGTGTCGACGGATCGTCGCTGCCGACCACCACCATCACCGGTACGCGGATCTTCGCCACCTCGGGACCGAGTGCCATGTCGCGGATCGCCGCGCAGCAGCCGGCGTAGCCCTGCGGATCGAGTGCGAGCATCGTCCGCTCCAGGCTCGCGGCATACGGGGTGGCGCGGGCGAGATGACGGGGCGACAGGAAACGGGCGATCGACGCCTGCGCGACCGCCTGCATGCCGTTGGCGCGCACGGCCTCGATGCGCTGCTGCATGCCGGCCGGGTCCATCGCCGCCGCGGTGTTCGCGAGCACCGCCCGCCGCACGCGGTCCGGATGCCGCGCGGCGAGCCACACGCCGGTCATCCCGCCGAGCGACACGCCGCACAACACGAAACGATCGGCGCCGGCGGCGTCGGCGACGGCGAGTGTGTCGCGCGCCAGCAGCTCGATCGAGTAGTCACCCGGGGGTGCATCGGAGGCGCCGTGGCCGCGACTGTCGTAGCGGATCACCAGGAAGTGCCGCAGCAGCGCGTCGAGGACCGGTGTCCACATCGCGTGATCGGTCCCGAGCGAATTGATCAGCACCAGGGCCGGGCGGTCGCCTCGGCCGTCGGCCCGCCAGTACAGCCGAGCGCCGTTGTTAACCGCGAACGGCATGGACTTCCCCGTACCCTGTGCCGGGCATGCATCGATTCCTGTGGCGAAAGCAGGCCGATTCTACGGGTGGGCGACCTTCGCGCATACTCTCCGATGTTTCACAAAACACGGCGAACATGCGAGTCCACGATGACCAGCAGGCGGGTGCTCGCGGCCATGGCCCCGAGCCGGCCGACCGCACCCGCCGTGGGCTGATGCTCGGCAGCGCGGGTGCCGGACTGCTGGTCGCGGGCCCGGCGGTGGGCGCACCGGCCCCGGCGCCCGGCACGAGTGCACCCGCCCCGACCGCACCGGCCGCGCGACGCACTGCGGCGCGCGACACGGGGATGCCCGAGCGCTTCGTCTGGGGCGCGGGCACGTCCTCCTACCAGATCGAAGGCTCGCCGCTGCGCGACAGCGGTGGTGAGTCGGTCTGGGACGTCTTCTGCCGCCAGCCCGGCGCGATCCTGGACGGATCGAGTGGTGAACTCGCCTGCGACCATCATCGCCGGCATCGCGAGGATGTCGCTCTGATGAAGCGCCTGGGCCTGGGGGCCTATCGCTTCTCGATCGCCTGGCCGCGGCTGTTTCCCGACGGAACCGGTCGGCGCCACGAACCCGGCTTCGCGTTCTACGACCGGCTGATCGACGATCTGCTCGAGGCGAAGATCACGCCCTGGATCACGCTGTTCCACTGGGACTACCCGCAGGCGCTGCAGGCGCGCGGTGGCTGGATGCAGCGTGAATCGGCCGACTGGTTCGCCGACTATGCCCAGGCGGTGGTCGCCCGTTATTCGGATCGGGTCCGGCACTGGCTGACGCTCAACGAACCGGAGGTGTTCATCCTGCTCGGCCATCACCTGGGCCGGCATGCCCCGGGCGAGAAGCGGCCCTGGCCGGAACTGCTGCGGATCTGCCATCACGTGCTGCTCGCCCACGGCAAGGGGGTGCAGGCGATCCGCGCGGCCGCGCGCCAGCCGGTCGAAGTCGGCTATGTCGCGGCCCTGCATCCGGGCATTCCCGCGACGACTGCGGAGGCGGACCTGGCCGCGGCGCGACGGTTCTCGTTCGGCGGCCTCGCCGGCTGGCTGCTCGACCCGGTCTACACCGGCCGTTATCCGGAGGAACAACTCGCCGAATACGGCGCGCAGGTGCCGAAACACGACCCGGCGGACCTGAAGACGATCGCCCAGCCGCTGGACCTGTTCGCGATGAACACCTATCAGGGCGCGGTCGTGCGCGCCGGACCCGACGGCCGGCCGCAGGCGCTGCCGCTGCCGCAGGGCCATGCGCGCACGGCGTTCCGGATCTTCGACATGGTGCCGCAGGCGCTGTACTGGGGTCCGCGCTGGTATCACGAACGCTACAAGCTGCCGGTCTACATCACCGAGAACGGCATGAGCTCGATCGACTGGGTCTCGCTCGATGGTCGGATCGACGATCCGCAGCGGATCGACTTCCTGCGCCGCTATCTGCAGGAACTCCGGCGCGCGATCGCCGACGGCGCCGACGTCCGCGGCTACTTCGCCTGGAGCCTGCTCGACAACTTCGAGTGGGCCGAAGGCTACCGGGAGCGCTTCGGGCTGATCTTCATCGACTACGCGACCCAGAAGCGCACGCCGAAGGCCTCGTTCGACTGGTACCGCGACACGATCCGCAGCCACGGCGCGACGCTGTAGCGGCCCGGATCGGGCCGTCGTCTCGTGCCAGGGCAACGGTCACTGCCCGGCCCGCCGGCCCTTGGAAGAGCCGGACGCGATCGCTTCGGCCTTGGGTGGTCCCGGAGTCGCGACCGCTTCCGCCTCGGGGAACCCCGGGATCGCGATCGTTCCCGATAGGCTCTAGAATCCCCCGCGATCCTCCCCGCGTGCACCCGCGTCCGGCGCGGCACGTTGACACCAGACCGATTCCGGACATCCAGGAGACTTCCCCATGACCTCGCGCCGTTTCATCCTGTCCACCGCGGTGGCCGCCGCGCTCGCCGCAGGCTTCACCGGCGGGGCTTCGGCCCAGCAGACGGTGACCCTCAAATTCCACACCTTCATGTCGCCGCAGTCCGCGGTCTGGAAGTCGATGCATGGCTGGTGGATGGACAAGGTCGAGAAGGATTCCGGTGGCCGGATCAAGTTCGAGCGTTATCCGGCGATGCAGCTCGGCGGCACACCGGTGCAGCTGTACGACCAGGTCAAGGACGGCGTGGTCGACGTGGTCTGGACCCTGCCCGGCAACACACCCGGCCGTTTCCCCCGGATCGAGGTGTTCGAACTGCCGTTCATGATGACCAACGCCGAGGCCACCTCGCGGGCGTACTGGGAGTACGTGCAGACCTACGCGAAGGACGAGTTCAAGGACGTGCAGGTGCTCGCGCTGCAGGTGCACGGCCCCGGCGTGATCCACACCAAGGACAAGCCGGTCAAGACGATCACCGACCTGAAGGGCCTGAAGGTGCGCGGCCCGACGCGGCAGGTGACCAAGCTGCTGCAGTCGCTGGGTGCGACACCGGTGGGCATGCCGCTGCCGGGCATTCCGGATGCGCTGTCCAAGGGCACGATCGATGGTGCGGTGATCCCGTGGGAAGTGGTGCCCTCGGTCAAGGTCGACGAACTGACCAAGTACCACGCGGAGTTCGAGACCAAGGCCGGCGCGTTGTACACGACCACGTTCGTGATGGCGATGAACAAGGCCAAGTACGAGTCGCTGCCGCCGGACCTGAAGAAGGTGATCGACGACAATTCCGGGATCGAGGTCTCGGCCTATCTGGGCAAGACCCAGCAGGGCAACGACGTGCCGGGTCGCAAGGCGGCCGAGGATCGCAAGAACACCATCTTCACGGTGAATGCCGCGGATGCCGAGGCGTTCCGCAACGCGTCGGCGCAGGTCGACGACGAGTGGGTCAAGGAGATCACCGCCAAGGGCCACAACGGCAAGGACCTGATCGACGGGGCACGCAAACTGATCCAGAAACACACCAAGTGACGGCATCCGCCGCGCGTTGACGACAGGAGGACGCGATGTTCGATCGAAGCGGATTCACCGACGACGAATGGAAGCAGGTCGTCAGCGCGCCGGCGCTGGTCGGACTGGCCGTCGCGGCGGCCAGCCCGAACGGCCCGTTCGGTGTCATCAAGGAGATGATGACCGTCGGGCTGGCGATGGGCGAGGTCGCCTCGAAGGAGCAGACGAACGCACTGATCGCCGCGCTGGTCGCCGACATCAAGGCACGGCAGACCCGGCCGACGCCGCCGACGGGGCTGGACAGCGCCGAGAAGGCCCGCGAGACCGCGATCCGCGATCTGGGCGCCTTGTCGACGCTGCTCGACCACAAGGCGCCCGAGGACGCCGCCGGGTTCAAGCAGTGGCTGCTCGGCATCGGCCGTCGCGTCGCCGAGGCCTCCAATGAAGGCGGCTTTCTCGGCATCGGCGGTGAGCGGGTCTCCGAGCTGGAAAAGGCGACGCTGCGGCAGCTCGCGTTTGCGATGGGGCTGCCCGCCGGCGGCGAGGCCTGACCGGCCCCGCCGGCCGTTCAGTCTTCCCAGCAGTACAGGCCGCCACCGTCGCGGCAGAAGATCCGGTCCGACAGCGCGTTCGGGTCGATGAAGTCGGCGCTGTCGAGTGCGCCGCGCAGCCGCTGCAGGCTGCGCTCGTCGCGCAGCGGCGCGAACAGCACCACGTCGCGGTGCGGTGCGGCCAGCAGCAGCGGACCGAGCCGTTGGCATTGTTCGTCCCAGAACGCCGGGTCGGCCAGCAGCGACGAGGCCGGGAAGCCCTGGGCCGAGAGCCGGTGCAGGCCATCGGCCTCGGTGATCGTGACCCGCCAGGGGTCGCGCTCGGTGCGGGCGACCAGCGCGCGCAGCGCCTCCTCGGCGAGTGTGTCGACGTCGATCTCCAGCGCCTGGCAGGTCGACTCGCTGATCATCCGCGCCCCATCGCCTTCGACCCGTACCCAGGTCAGCAGCAGGTCGCCGGCGAGTGTGCGGGCCAGCGGCAGGTGGTCGGCGGGGACACCGCCGGCGGCCAGCCGGCGCAGGAAATCGATCTGCCTGACACAGGGCAGGAAGTCGCGTGTCACGCGGGCACGCGGGGGCTGCAGCAGGCGGTCCAGGCGTTGCAGGAACGGGAAGGTCGCGAGCATCGCGTCGTGGCGTCGAATCGGGTTCGGATGCATCGCAGGTTAGGCCGGCGGCAAGCCGGCCGACGTGAACTTTGTCGCGATGCGCGGCCGATCCGACGTGTGATGTGTCTCAGTGCCCGCGTTTCGGTCAGGCTTCGGCGCGCGCGGATGCGTGCCCAGTCCGTGTGCGGGTATCATCGGCGCGGCCCGGACGCCGCCGCCTTCGACGACGCGACGGGCGCCGCGGCCGCAGCGCCGCTCGACGGGGAGACCAGGATGGGCGTGATCACCTGCATCGAGGACTTGCGCCAGCTCGCGGTCCGACGCGTGCCGCGGATGTTCTACGACTACGCGGATTCGGGCTCGTGGACCGAATCGACCTACCGGGCCAACGAAAGCGACTTCGCCAGGATCCGGCTGCGCCAGCGGGTCGCGGTCGACGTCGAGCACCGGTCGGTGCGCACGAAGATGATCGGCCAGGATGTCGCGATGCCGGTCGCGCTCGCGCCCACCGGGCTCACCGGCATGCAGCATGCCGACGGCGAGATCCTCGCCGCGCGCGCGTCGGCGCGTTTCGGTGTGCCGTTCACGCTGTCGACGATGAGCATCTGCTCGATCGAGGACGTGGCCGCGAACAGCCCGGCCCCGTTTTGGTTCCAGCTCTACGTGATGCGCGATCGCGACTTCATCGAGCGGCTGATCGATCGCGCCAAGGCCGCGAACTGTTCGGCGCTGATGCTGACGCTGGACCTGCAGATCATCGGCCAGCGCCACAAGGACCTGAAGAACGGCCTGAGCGCGCCGCCCAAGCCGACGCTGGCCAACATGATCAACCTGGCGACCAAGCCGCGCTGGTGCCTGGGCATGCTCGGCACGAAGCGGCGCGGCTTCGGCAACATCGTCGGCCACGTCAAGGGTGTCTCCGACATGAGTTCGTTGTCGGCGTGGACACAGCAGCAGTTCGATCCGCGCCTGAACTGGGGCGACGTGGCCTGGATCAAGAAGCGCTGGGGCGGCAAGCTGATCCTCAAGGGCATCATGGACGAGCAGGACGCGCGGCTGGCGGTCAGCGCCGGCGGCGACGCGCTGATCGTCTCCAATCACGGCGGGCGGCAGCTCGACGGTGCGCCGAGTTCCATCGAAGCGCTGCCGGCGATCGCCGATGCGGTCGGCTCGAAGATCGAGGTCTGGATGGATGGCGGCATCCGCTCCGGCCAGGACGTGCTGAAAGCCTGGGCACTCGGTGCCCGCGGCGTGCTGATCGGCCGGCCGTTCCTCTACGGCCTGGGCGCGATGGGCGAGGCCGGCGTGGCGCGCTGCCTGGAGATCATCCACCGCGAGCTCGACCTGACGATGGCGTTCTGCGGACGCACGAACATCCACGACGTCGGCCCGGACATCCTGCTGCCACCACGGTGACGTACTCGCCGACCGGCTAACGCGCGACGGCGTGGTCGTCCGGCGACGGCTCGCCGGCCGCGGCGGTGGTGTCGGCGGGGTCAGACGTCGGCATCGCCACCGTCGTTGCATCCTCCGAGGAGGCGCCCGCTGCGCGCGCGCGTTCACGATCCTCGTCGAGCACCTGGGCGGTCATCACCGTCACCGGCGACAGGTCGTCCAGCGGCTGGATCTCGCGCAACTCGTCGGCGGCATGGGCGGCACCCGCGCCGCCGTTGCGTCGTTCCTCGGCGGCGAACAGGTGGTCGATCGCCCACGCATCGACGCCGTACAACGCCCCGCGGGTGCTGAATGCGCGCGCGACGTACTGCCGGGCGAGCCGGCTGCAGTAGGCCTGGCCGAGCGCGGCGGCGGCTTCGGGCAGTTCCTCGAGCGGCGTCACGAACCGTTCGGCCCGACGCTGGTGTTTGCTCATCAGGTACAGGAATACGCCGGCGGCCGCGGCGAGCACGATCGCGACACTGGTGCCGTCGAACCGGGACGGCAACGCCTGCGGGGCGACCATGTGGCGGATCACGTTGCGGGTGTTGCTCGACATGCCGAGCAGCCAGCTCATCAGCCATGCGGCGCTCGGCGTCAGCAGCGAGATGCTGCCGGCGAGCATCACTCGCGCCATCCAGCGATGGCGCGCGCGCCTGCGCCGGGCTTCCGCCTCGGTCAGCTCCGACATCGCCAGGTCGGCTGCCTCGATGCCGGCATCGGCGATGCCGTCGTTGAGGGCATCGACGATCGTGCGCTCGAACAGCCGCCGTCGACCGTCGCCGACCGGGAGGTCGGCGACGAACATCGAGCGGCGGGCGATCGAAACCGCGCGCTCCAGGGGCGAGCGCACGGACGGGTCGGTGGCGGAGTCGGGCATGATGCAGCGGGTGGGGCCACCAACAGCGTAGGTCCGGCCGCGATCGTCGGCGCCTCGTGCCGGCGTCGGCGGTCGATTCGCGGGTGCCGGCGGCCAGGTGGTCGCGGCCCCAGTCGCGTGCACACGACAGATCGGCAGCATCGGTGTCGATCGTCGCCGGCAGGCGGCGATCGGGGCCGCGCCGTCCAGGGGCTTCGCGCACCCGGGACATGTCGGTCTGCTACTGTCCTGTCTCGTCGGTTACCGCGAGCAGGACACGGGTCCTGTCCTTCGATCGACGGTCACGCGACGCCTGCTTGCCGGGCGTCGCCCATCGGATCCTCGCCCCCATGGCCGCCAGCAGCCTGCTCGCCCTGATCGACGACATCGCGTCCGTGCTCGACGACGTGTCGGTGTTGACCAAGGTCGCCGCGAAGAAGACGGCCGGGGTGCTCGGTGACGACCTGGCACTCAATGCACAGCAGGTGACCGGCGTCTCTGCCGATCGCGAGCTGCCGGTGGTGCTCGCGGTCGCGCGCGGCTCGGCGATCAACAAGGCGATCCTGGTCCCGCTTGCTTTGGCGATCAGCGCGATCGCGCCGTGGCTGGTGACGCCGCTGCTGATGATCGGCGGTGCGTTCCTGTGCTACGAGGGTTTCGAGAAGGTGGCGCACCGCTTGCTGCACAGTCGCGAAGAGGATCGTGCACATCGCGAGGAGCTGGCACGCGCGATCACCAACCCGGCGCTCGACCGGGTCGCGCTCGAGAAGGACAAGATCAAGGGCGCGGTACGTACCGACTTCATCCTGTCGGCGGAGATCATCGCGATCACGCTGGGCACGGTCGCCGGCGCCCCGTTCACCACGCAGGCCTCGGTGCTGGTCGTGGTGGCGGTGCTGATGACGATCGGTGTCTACGGGCTGGTCGCGGGGATCGTCAAGCTGGACGACCTCGGCCTGCACCTGGTGCGAACCGGCGGCGGTGCGGGCCGGGCGATCGGTGCCGGCATCCTGCGCGTCGCGCCCTGGCTGATGAAAGGGCTGTCGATCGCGGGCACCGCGGCGATGTTCCTCGTCGGCGGCGGCATCCTGACCCACGGCGTGCCGGCCCTGCACCATGCGATCGAACACCTGATCGAGGGGCTGGCCGCCGCCGCGCCGTCGATTGCCACGGTGATCGGAGCGATCGGCCCGCTACTCGCCAACCTGCTGGTCGGCATCGTCGCCGGCGGGATCGTGCTCGCAGTGGTCACCGGGATCAGGCGACTGCGCGGCGCACCGGCGCCGACCGCGTCGCACTGAGGCCTTCGTCGCCGATTCAGCCCGGGCGCCGCGGCGGATCGATCCCCAGTTCATTCAGCCGGCGGTAGAACGTCGAGCGCGGGATGCCGAGTGCCCGCGCGGCACGTGTCGCGCTGAAGCCGCTGCGTTCGAGCGCCTCGACGATCTCGCCGCGTGCGATCGATCGCGGCGTGCGGGTGACCGGTGCCGGGCGATCGGTGCCGAAGACGGCACCGGCCGGCGGCGTGTGCACCGTCTCCGGGGTCGCGGTGGCCAGCGCGATGTCCTCGGGAAGCTGGTCGACGTCGATCTGGCCGTTGCTGGCGAGTGCGGCCGCGAAACGCAGCACGTTGCGCAGCTGGCGCACGTTGCCCGGCCACGGGTGGCGCATCAGCGCCTGCATCGCCTGCGCCGTCAGCCGCGGCGGCTTCGCCTCGAGTGACGCCGCCTCGACGGCGAGCAGGCGCTCGATCAGCGCCCGCAGGTCGGATCGGGCGCGCAACGGCGGCAGGCGGAACACGGCCGCCGCGATCCTGAAGTAGAGGTCCTCGCGAAAGCGCCCCTGGGCGACCAGTTCCGGCAGGTCCTGGTGGCTGGCACAGATCACCGACAGGTCGACCGGCACTGGCGCACTCGCACCCAGCGGCAGCACTTCGCGTTCGGCCAGCACACGCAGCAGCCGGCTTTGCAGCGGCAGCGGCATGTCGCCGATCTCGTCGAGGAACAACGTCCCGCGATCGGCCTGGCGGATCAGCCCGCGGGTCCCGCGACTGCGCGCGCCGGTGAACGCACCGGCGTGATAACCGAACAGTTCACTTTCGATCAGCCCGTCGGGGATCGCTGCACAATTGATCGCGACGAACGGTTGTGCGGCTCGCGGACCGGTTGCATGCAGGGCGCGGGCAAGGGCTTCCTTGCCGCTGCCGGTCTCACCCTGCAGCACGATCGGCACCTGCCGCTCGAGCATCCGGGCGGCCTGCTCGAACACCGTTCCCATCCGCGGGTCGGACAGCTCCAGGTCCGCGGGTGTCTGCGGCGAAGGCAGCGGATCGGCGGCGGGCATCGGGCGGATCGCGACCGAGCCGCTGTCGGGCGCCGCTGATCTGACCGGTGGCAGGGTCGACGCCTGCAGCGGTCGCCCGCGCGACGGCGCTTTCAGCAGACCGTAGACCGGATTGTCGGAATCGACCGCACGCAGGCTGAGTGCCACGCCGAGCTGGTCGGCGGCCGCAGCGATCAGTGTGTCGATGTTCAGCCCGAACACCTGGTCGAGTGACAACGGGGCGGTCGATGCCTCGGCGGCTGGTGCCAGCGCCCGGCGGATCGATGCCAGCCGCTCGCGACCGCGTCGGTCGCCGCCGACGATGCGACCGGCGTCGTCGAGCGCGATCATCCAGTCGGCATGCAGTGACGGAGTGTGCAGGCGTGCACGCAACGTGAGCCGCCAGTAGTCACGGAACTGATGGTCCGCATACCGGTTCTCGATCAGCCGTGCGCGCTCGGCGACCATGTTGAACACCAGTGCCTGGCTGTCGCGCGAATACGGCGAATACAACGCCGAGGCGTCGAGCACCGCCAGCAGTTCGTCGTTCGGGCCGATGATCGGTGCCGCGCTGCAGCTGAGGGCGGTGTTGTCGGCGCGAAAGTGGTCGTTGCGATGTACCAGCACCGGCCGCCGCTCGAACAGTGCCGAGCCGATGCCACAGGTGCCTTCGAGTTCCTCGGACCAGCAGGTGCCGACACGCACCTCGGCCTGGCGGAAGATGTCGTCGAGTTCGTGCCGGTTGCGCAGATCGAGCGTCAGGCCGTCGGCATCGGCCAGCAGCAGGCAGTAGTTGGCCAGCGAGACCTGGTGGTACAACGCATCCAGGTCGGGCCCGGCGAGATCGAGCAGTGCATCGACACGGTCGGCGGCCTCGCGGATGCCGGCAGCCTCGACCACGCGGCGCTGGCGGCGACCTGCCGGATCGAGCCGATACCGTTCTACCGATCGTTGCCAGGACTGCGCGATCCAGTCGGCCTGCGGCTCGACACCCTGGGCGTCGCCCGGGGTGCGATGAATCGTCGACAGCACGTTGCGAACGTGCGTGTCGACCGCGGACGGGCCGGCGGGTGACGCCATCGGCAGCTCCTCTCGCACGTTTCGACGATACGGACCACATCGGACGATGCGGCGCGTCCCCGGAGGACTTCGTTGTGCCGGCGGTCTGCGCGATCCCTGGACGCGTTGCCGGCCGCGGAATGCCGCTCTGGTGGCGGCTGGGTCCGAGTGTATTGCGAATCCGGAACGATTAGAAGACGTCTCATCGATGTCTCGTTGAGATGTTTCGTCCCATTCGGGACGGATCGGGACTGGGACGCCACCAATCGGCACATGTCAATAGTCCCCACGGTGCACGCGGATTCTTCATCCAAAACCGCGGGTTGCGCGAAGACGCGTGTCGATCCCGCGGCGCAGCAGCGGCAACTGGTACGGATGATGCAATCGCCACCGTCCCACAGGACGAGCCCCGCATCGGCTGCGGAAGGCGACGCCAGCAGGAGAAGTGAGGAGACATGCCGATGAGACAACGGGCTTCGACCCGCTGCCCCACGCCGACCGTTGCCGGCGATGAACGTTCCCTGATCCCGGTCGATCCGTCCGACACTCCCTGTGCGGGTCGTCGCGGTTCGCTGCGCATGCTGGCCGGTGCCGCCGCCGGCTCCTGCGGCCTGCTGCCTTTGACCGTGTCGGCCAACGACGATACCGGCCCGCGGGCCGGCGACCGGCTGGTGGCCGCCGACGGTGACGGCAAGACGCCGCTGAAGATCGACGACTTCAAGGTCGACGCGAAACAGATCATCGCCTGGCCGTTCGACCCGGCCGCGGGCAAGACGCGCGAGGACTCGCGCCTGAACCGCGTACTGCTGATCCGGCTCGATCCGGCCAGGATGGATGCCCCGACACGCGCGCGCGCCGCCGACGGCGTGGTCGGCTACTCGTCGGTCTGCACACATCAGGCGTGCGACGTCGGCGCCTGGAAACCCGAGCAGCAGACGCTGCTGTGCTTCTGCCATTTCTCGCAGTTCAAGCCGCTCGAAGGCGCGGCCGTGGCCGTCGGGCCCGCCACCTCGCGGCTGGCCGGATTGCCGCTCAAGCAGGAAGGTGGCGTGCTGGTCGTGGCCGGACCGTTCGACAAACGGCCCGGGCCGGGCGGCTGACAAAGAAAGGCGACGGTCGACCAAGCAGGCGCACCGCGCGATCCCGAACAACCAAGAGGAGGGCAAGATGAACGTCATTCGCAATCGAGCAAGTCTGGCCGTCGCTGTGGCGATGGCAACCATCGCGGTGCCGGCGCTTGCGCAGGGCGACGCGGAGAGGCTTTACCCGCCTGTCACCGACAAGCGGCTCGTCAAACCGGAGGCGCAGAACTGGCTGCAGTACCGCGGCACCTACAACGGCTGGGGCTACAGTCCGCTCAAGCAGATCAACGACAAGAACGTCGGCAAGATGCAGCTTGCCTGGTCGTTCAACACCGGTGCGCTCGAGGGGCACCAGTCGCCGCCGATCGTCAACGGCGACTACATGTACATCACCACGCCGGGCAATCAGATCATCGCGCTCGATCCGAAGACCGGGCAGGAGATCTGGCGCTACAAGAAGGAGCTGCCGGGCGAGCTGATGCAGCTGCACCCGACCAACCGCGGCGTGGCGCTGTACGGTGACAAGCTCTACATGGCCACGGTCGACTGCATGCTGGTCGCACTCGATGCGAAGTCCGGCAAGGTGCTGTGGAGCAAGCCGGTCGGGGACTGGAAGGCCGGTTATTACATGACTCTCGCGCCGCTCGCGGCCAAGGGCAAGATCATGGTCGGCGTATCGGGCGGCGAATTCGGCGTGCGCGGCTACGTCGCGGCCCACGATTCGGAGACCGGCGAGCAGGCCTGGAAGACCTACACGGTGGCCGCGCCGGGCGAACCCGGCGGCGACACCTGGCCAGGTGACAGCTGGAAGACCGGCGGCGGCGGCCCCTGGATCACCGGCACCTACGATCCCGCCGTCAACATCGCGTACTGGGGCACCGGCAATCCGTCGCCGTGGCCGCCCGAGCCGCGCAAGGGCGACAACCTGTACACCACGTCGACGATCGCGCTCGACGTCGACACCGGCAAGATCACCGGCCATCACCAGTACACACCGAACGACGCTTGGGACTGGGACGAGGTCAGCGCGCCGCTGCTGATCGACACCGAGCACAAGGGCAAGAAGATCAAGGGCGCGATCCGCGCGGGCCGCAACGGCTACCTGTGGGTGCTGAACCGCAACGGCGGCAAGCTCGAGTACGTCAACGCCTGGCCGTACGTGCACAACAACGTGATCAAGTCGCTCGATCCGAAGACCGGACGCCCGACCTACGATCCGACGAAGACTCCGGGGTTCCACGGCAAGTCGCACTACTGCCCGTCGCTGTGGGGCGGCAAGGACTGGGTGCCGGAGAGCTACAGCCCGGAGTCCGGCCTGTTCTACATCCCGGCCAACAACAACATGTGCGCAGAGCTGCCCAAGGCGATCGAGGAGAAATACAAGCCGGGTGACCTGTGGATCGGTTATCCGCTGGACGGTGTCATCGGGAGCCTGCGTGTCCCGGATCCGAAGCAGACGATCGGTGAACTGCAGGCGTGGGACGTCAAGACCGGCAAGCTCGCCTGGGTCCACAAGTTCAAGACCTTCCTGTGGACGCCGCTGATGTCCACCGGTGGCAACCTGGTCTTCGCCGGCGGTACCAACGACCGCAAGTTCCGCGCTTTCAACGCCAAGACCGGCGCCGTGTTGTGGGAGTTCGTCGCCCCGTCGGGCGTGACCGGCGTGCCGTCGTCGTTCGAGGTCGCGGGCGAGCAGTACATCGCGGTGCAGGCGGGCTGGGGCGTGGATGCCGAGCGGATGCAGGGAGCGATCAACAACATACTGCCCGACCGTAAAGTGGTGGTGCCCCAGGGCGGCACCTTGCTGGTGTTCAAGGTTCCCAAGAACGGCAAATAACCATCGATTCCGAGGAGTCCAGATGATCGAATTCAAAGTGAACGGCAAGCCGGCGCAGTCCGGCTTGTCGCCTGACACCCCGGTGATGTGGGTGCTGCGCGACGAGCTCGGGCTGACCGGCACCAAGTACGGTTGCGGTACCGGCATCTGCGGTGCCTGCACCATCCATCTCGACGGCAAGGCCGCACGCGCCTGCATCGTCAACCTGCAGTCGGCCGCCGGCAAGTCGCTGACGACGATCGAGGGCCTCGATGCGCAGGGCATGCATCCGGCGCAGCGCGCGTGGCGTGAGCACGCAGTGCCGCAATGCGGCTTCTGCCAGGCTGGCCAGATCATGCAGGCCGCGGCCTTCATCGCCGACAACCCGAGGCCGACCGAGGCGCAGATCACCGAGGCGATGTCGGGCAACCTGTGTCGCTGCGGCTGTTATCAGCGCATCCATGCCGCGGTGAAATCCGCGGCCGCCGAGCAGGCCGGCAAGAACGCGGCGCTCGACACCGGCACCCGGGTTGCGGGTGAAACCACGTCCGGCCAAGCGGCCTGATCGAAAGGAGAACCAGATGATCCATTCGATCGAATCGCAACTGGCCGGCAATCCGGCACAGCCCGACGCGTCCGGCGAAGCCGGTCAGGTTCGCCTGGCCAACGTCAGCCGGCGTCGTTTCGTCGGTGCGATGGGGGCGGGCGGCGGCCTGGTGATCGCGGTGCAGTTCGCGCTGCCGCGCACCGCGAACGCGTTCACGCCGTATCCGACCGGCGCGGAGGCAATGCCGAACAAGACGGTCAACGACCCGAAGGTGTTCGTGTCGATCGCCCCCGACGGCACCGTCAGCATCATGACCCATCGCTCGGAGATGGGCACCGGCGCCCGCACCAACGTGCCGCTGGTGCTCGCCGACGAGATGGAGGCCGACTGGTCGCATGTGAAACTGGTGCAGGCGCCCGGCGACGAGCCGCGCTACGGCAACCAGGACACCGACGGTTCGCGCAGCCTGCGCCACTTCCTCCAGCCGATGCGCCAGTGCGGCGCGGCGATGCGGCAGATGCTCGAGTCGGCGGCCGCGACGCAGTGGGGTGTCGACGTCGGCCGGGTGCGCGCGCGCAATCACGCGGTGTACCTGCTCGACGGCAACGGACCGCGTGCGCGCGAGACCGGCCGCAAGGTCGGCTACGGCGAACTGTCCAAGGCGGCGATGGCGCTGCCGGTACCCTCGGTCGACAAGCTGAAGTTCAAGACCGATGCGCAGTTCCGCTACATGGGCAAGGGGGACGTCACGCCGTACGACCTGTTCGACATCACGGTCGGCAAGGCGGTCTACGGTGCCGACATCCGGGTCGACGGGATGAAATACGCGGTGGTCGCACGGCCTCCGGTCGTCGGCGGCAAGGTGAAGAAGTTCGATGCCTCCGAGACGATGAAGGTGCCGGGTGTCGAGAAGATCGTCGAGATCCCGGGTTCGATGCCGCCGGCCAAGTTCGCGCCGCTGGGCGGGATCGCGGTGGTGGCCAACAGCACCTGGGCGGCGATCAAGGGTCGCGATGCGCTGAAGATCGAGTGGGACGACGGCCCGCATGCGGTCTACGACACGGTCGCCTACAAGGCGGAGATGATGAAGACCGCCTCGCAGCCGGGCAAGGTGCTGCGGGCGACCGGCAATGCGGACAAGGCCTTCTCGACCGCACGCAAGGTGATCAAGGCCGACTACTACCAGCCGCACATGATCCACGCGATGATGGAGCCGCCGGTGGCGGTCGCGTCGGTCAAGGACGGCAAGTGCGAGATCTGGGCGCCGGTGCAGAGCCCGTACGGCACGCGGCAGGATGTCGCCGCGGCGCTCAAGCTCAAGGAACCGGACGTCAAGGTCAACGTGACGCTGCTGGGCGGGGGCTTCGGCCGCAAGTCCAAGTGCGACTACGTGATCGAGGCGGCCATCGTCTCGCGCGAGGTCGGCGCGCCGGTCAAGCTGCAGTGGACCCGCGAGGACGACATCAAGAACGGCTTCTATCACACGACCTCGGTCGAACACATGGAAGCGGCGATCGGCGCCAACAACAAGGTGGTCGGCTGGCGCCATCGCTCGGTGTCGCCGACGATCTTCTCGACCTTCACCAAGGATCCCGGGTACACCAGCGCGCTGGAAGCCGGCATGGGCCTGGTCGACACGCCGATCGCGGTGCCGAACCTGTCGGTCGAGGCCGGGCAGGCGATCTCGCACACGCGGATCGGCTGGTTCCGGTCGGTGTCGAACATCCCGCGGGCATTCGCGGTGCAGTCGTTCGTCGCCGAGATCGCCGCCGAACTCGGTCGCGATCCGAAGGAGATGCTGCTCGAACTGCTCGGTCCGCCGCGCAAGATCGACCTCGCCGCGGCCAACATACCGAAGGACCTGTGGAACTACGGCGAGCCGTATGCCGAGTTCCCCAACGACGTCGGTCGGTTGCGCAACGTGATCGAACTCGCCGCGCAGCGCTCGGGCTGGGGCAAGAAGCTGCCCAAGGGTGAAGGCATGGGCATCGCCGCCCATCGCAGCTTCGTCACCTACGTGGCGAGTGTGGTCCGCGTGAAAGTCGGCGACGACGGCTCGATCACGATTCCGGAAGTGCACACCGCGGTCGACTGCGGCTTCTGCATCAACCCGGAGCGGGTGCGTTCGCAGATGGAAGGGGCGGCGACGATGGGCCTGACGCTGGCCGCCTATTCCGGCATCACCTACGAGAAGGGCGCGGTCAAGGAAGGCAACTTCGACACCTATCCGATCGCCCGCTTCAGCCGGTATCCGGAGAACGTGCACACCCATATCGTCGAACATCCGTTCTCGGTCCACGCGAGCGGTGTCGGCGAACCGGGTGTGCCGCCGTTCGCCCCGGCGCTGGCCAACGCGATCTTCGCGGCGACCGGCAAGCGGCTGCGCGAGCTGCCGTTCGGTGACAAGGTGACCCGCACGTAGGTCGACACAGGTGTCGTGAGGGGATGAGCCAGGGGCATACCTGGCCAGGAGGAGGAGAGCGGAAAGACCAACCAGGGAGGTTAGGGCGACCCGCCCTCGACCGTTCGCCCGGCTCAGACCGGCGCGGCGGCCATTCGCCCGAGGCGTCGCGTGCAATGTGTGCGCGACGCCTTTCTTTTTTCGGCCTCCCGCCACGGCATCGCCGATGCGCTTTTCCGGCGCCACAAAGAAAAAGGCCCGCGCATCGCTGCGCGGGCCGAATCCACCATAGAGGAGGGTGGAGGAGACAAATGAATCTTACCTGCACGCCTGCTGCGTTGCAATAACCCCGTGGCGCATCTGCAGCAATTCGCCCGTCCAAGCCATTGGCCGTCGTGATACCCCCATCCGGCGCACCGCTGGCGCGCGTACTTGCACGGACAGGGTGCATGCCGGGGCCGGATGTCCGTCAGGCGCGGGGTTCGACACGGGCTCGTCCTGCCTGGACGAACAGGAACACCGAAGCCAGCGCGCAGGCGACCAGCACCGGCAGCACCAGCCCGTACCCGTTGCCCCCCGCCCGCCACAACATCGCCGTCAGCACCGGCCCGAGGGCGATCGCCAGGATCGAGGTGGCCGCGAGCGCGCCGCTCAACTGACCGTAGTGTTCCCGGCCGAACAGCTCGGCGACGACGTTGCCGCGCACGATGGTCATCACCCCGTTGGCCATCCCGTACAACATCGCGAACACGGCAAAGAGCGCGAAGCTGCCCTCGTTCAGCCAGAACAGCATCAGTGCGATCGGCAGGATCGTGATCACCACGCGGCCCACCCGCATCACCGGGATCCCCCGCCCCGCGCGCATCTCCAGCACGCGCCCCAGCACCTGCATCGGCCCGACCATCGCACCGATCGCGGCGGCCGACGACGACGACAGGCCCTTTTCCTGCAGCATCGACATCAGGTGCACCGACATCGACGCGAACACCAGCGAATAACCGAAAAGCGCCGCGGCCACACCCCGGAACCGGCGATCGGCGAACGCTTCGCGCAGTTGGCTGCCACGCAGGCCCACGACGGCGCCTCGACCCGCCGACGGCGGGTCGGCCGCGGCACCGCGGGGCAACATGACGGCGTGCAGCGGCACACAGACCAGCAGGTTGACCAGTGCCAGCGCCGTGCACGCCCCGCGCCAGCCGAACGCCGCGATCAGCGCCTCGGTGGTCGGCCAGAACACCGTGCTCGCCAGCCCGCCGAACAACGTCAGCACGCTGATCGCGCGCCGCGCCTCGTCCCGGTAGACCTGCATCAGCACCGCGAAGGCCGGTTCGTACAACGTACACGCCATGACCAGGCCGAGCGCCGCGTAGATCAGGTACAGCGCGAACAGCGATTGCACCTGGCCGAGGACACCCAGCAGCAGCGCGGCGGCGATCGACCCGGCGCTCATCACGCCCCGTCCGCCGAAACGGTCGATCAGCGTGCCCACCGGGGTCGCGGCCAGCCCCGAGGCCAGGAGCGCCACCGAGAACGCGCCGCTGACGCTGTCGCGACCGGCGCCCAGCGCCTGCTGCATCGGCTGCAGCAGGAACCCGAAGCTGTAGAAGATCGAGCCCCAGGAGGTGATCTGCGTGACGCCCAGCGCGACGATCAGCCATCGGTTCGGCCGGCGATCCACGGATGTCCCGGTGTTCACTGCGCCACGACGACGGCGAGCGCCGCGTTGCGGACCGCGGCGGGCGGCCGATGCGCTGTCAGACCGGCCGCGCCTTGAGCAGCGCCAGCACGTCCCTGAAGCGCGGGTGGCGGCATGAACCGAGCCATTCGAAGACGGCCATCTCGGTGCTGACCAGCGTGGCGCCGGCACCCGCCAGACGCGTCATCGCCAGCTCGTGATCACGCGGCGAGCGCGAACCGCAGGCCGGTGCGACCACCCAGGTGCGATAACCTTCGCGCAGCACGCCGAGCGCGGTCTGCAGCAGGCAGACGTGGGCCTCGCAGCCGGCGATGACGATCTGCGCGGTGTGACCGCCGCGGCCGGCGGCCTCGCGGGTGATCAGGTCCAGCAGGCCGTCGGCACACGCGTCGAAGTGCATCTTGGCCATCGTCGTCGTGCAGCGCTCGCGGATCGCGGCCACGTTCGGGCCCAGTCCGTCCGGGTTCTGTTCGGTACCGATCACCGGAATCCCGAGCAGCCGGGCCGCGTCGGCCAGCAGGCAGGCCTCGCGGGCGGCGCGTTCGGCGTCGTGGATCGCGGGCATCAGTCGCTGCTGGTAGTCGACCAGAACGAGGATGCTGCGTGGCGAATCGATCGTGTCCATGCGAAGTCATGCGATTCTACGCCTGACCCCGGGATCGAACGCGAGGAGACGAGATGAATGCCCCCCTGGTCGTGCCGCCGCTGCAGCCCGGCGATCCGCAGCGCACCGGCCCGTGCACGCTGCTCGGTGCCGACGAATACCGTGAATCGCTGCGGCGCCTGAAGCCGGTGGTCTACGTCGATGGCCAGCGGGTCGAATCGGTCGCCGACTGCCCGGCGCTGGCGCCCGGGGTCGCGGCAATCGGCGTCACCTACGACTACGCCCGGCGTCCGGAACTCGCGCCGCTGATGACCGCGTACCAGAGCTCCACCGGACGCACGGTCAACCGGATGCTGCATGTCGACGAGTCCGCTGGCGACCTGCTGAACAAGCTCGAGGCGGTCCGGATCCTGTGCCAGCAGACCGGCTGTGCGCAGCGTTACCTGACCCATGACGCGCTGGCCGCGATCGCGCAGACCAGCGCACGCATCGACGCGGCCACCGGCTCGACCGAACACGGCGCGCGGTTTCGCGACTACCTGCGCCAGGTGCAGGAGCGCGACCTGGCGCTCGGGGTGGCGATGACCGATGCCAAGGGCGACCGTTCGCGGCGCCCGCACGAGCAGGGGGTGCCCGACACCTACGTCCATGTCGTCGAGCGCAACGGCAAAGGCATCGTGCTCTCGGGCACGAAGGCGATCGTCACCTCGGCGCCGTACGTGCACGAGTTCGTCGTGATGCCGTGCCGGGCGATGACCGAGGCCGATGCCGCGTTTGCGGTCTGCTGCGCGGTGCCGGTCGATGCCCCGGGGATCACGATCGTCGCACGGCCCGCCGGCCGGCCCGGCGAGAAGCTCGAACACGGCGGCGCGCCGTTCTCGCGCCGCTACGGCCAGTCAACCGGTGTCGTCGTCTTCGACCGGGTGTTCGTGCCCTGGGAGCGGGTGTTCTACGCCGGCGACTGGCAACATTCGGCCGGTCTCACCTACGATTACGCGACCCACCATCGGCAGACCTGCATCGCCGCACGCGCCGGGTTCGGTGACCTGCTGATCGGCGCCGGCGCGCTGATGTGCGAGGCCAACGGTCTCGATCCGGGCGCACACTCGGGCCTGCGCGAGTCGATGGTCGAGCTGATCAAGATCGTCGAAGGGTTCTACGCGTGTGGTGTCGCCGCCAGCGTGTACGGCACCTGCGATCCGGACTCCGGCACCTGGATGCCGGATCCGGTCTACGCGAACATCGGCAAGCTGCTGCTGGCCACGCAGATCTACGACATGCACCGGCTCGCCCACGAAGTCTCCGGCGGGCTGATCGTCACGTTGCCCGGCCCGGACGAGGATCACAACCCGGCGACCGCGGCGAAGCTCGCCGAGGTGCTGCGCGCGAACCCCGACGTGCCGTACGACCGCCGGATCGAGACCGCGCGATTCATCGAGGACCTGACCGCGTCGTACCAGGGCGGCTGGTACTCGGTGATCAGCCTGCACGGCGGCGGCTCGCCGGCGGCGATGAAGCAGGAGATCTGGCGCCACTATCCGGTCGGCGACAAGGTCGACCTGGTCGAGCGGCTGCTCGAGCGCGGCGTCACCGCCGACGCGGATCGCGCAATCACCCGCAACCGGCAGCCCGGCCGTTGCTGCGACACCGGCTGCAGCACGCCGGGTCGGGCGATCACCGTGCCGCTGTCGACGCTGACCGCGCGGACGACCGCGGCCGTCCCGGGCGTTGCGACTGGTCCGGACCGGATCGCCTCGCCGATGGCGGATGCGCCGACCGCCCACTCCCAGGCGCCCCGATGAACACACCCGCGATCGGCGAGCAGGTCGCCCTGGTGACCGGCGCCAACGCCGGCATGGGGCTGGCCACGGTGAAGGCGTTGCTGGCGGTCGGATATCGGGTCGCGGCGACCGACATCGACGTCGCGCAGGTCGCGACAGTCGACCCAGGCGGCGGACGGGTGCTGGCGGTGCCGATGGATGTCGGCGATCCGCTGGCCGTCGATCACGCGTGTTCGACGATCGAATCGCAGTGGGGCCGGATCGACGTCTGCGTCAACAACGCCGGCATCCTGCAGTACGCGGACTGCGAACAGACGACACCGGAGCTGTGGCACCGGATCCTGCGCGTGAACCTGGATGGGGTGATGTTCGTCTCGCAGCGTGTGGTCGGCGGCATGAAGGCACGCGGCTTCGGCCGCATCGTCAACATCGCGTCGTTCGCCGCGAAGACCGGTGGCCTGTCGCCGCTGCCGGCCTATGCCGCGAGCAAGGGCGGTGTGGTAACGCTGACCTACAGCTTCGCGCGCCAGTACGCGCCGTTCGGGGTCACCTGCAACGCGATCGCACCGGCGTTCGTCAAGACGCAGATGCTGACCGAACAGGTCGACCCCGAGCGCCAGCAGCGGCTGAAGCAGTCGATTCCGGTCGGCCGCTTCTGTGAACTCGAAGAATTCGCCCACTGCGTGCTGTTCCTCGCGCACCCGATGAGCGGCTTCATCACCGGCGAGGTGCTCGATCTCAACGGCGGATTGCAGTTCGATTGAACTCGGCCAGTGTCGTGGCGATGCCGTCGCGATCGAGCGCCTCGAACCATCGCACCACCTGCGCGACGAACGCCGGATTCGCCGCCGGTGCGTCGCCCCAGATCACCCGCACGCCCAGCAGCGCCGGCACGATCGCGGCCGGAGCCGGCCCGGCCGCATCGATCGTTGCGCGCAACACCTGCGCCATCGGGTCGTCGATCCGATGCTCATGGCCCAGGTCGTCACGGCCGCGCAGGTAGCGCATCCACGCCGCGGCGGCGAACGCGAGCCGCGGCACCGGCAGCCCGGTGGCGAACCGCTCGGCGAGCACCGGCGCCCAGCGCTGGGCGATCTTCTGCGAGCCGTCGGCCGCGACCTGATGGGTCCGGTGCCGCAGCGACGGATTGGAGAAACGTGCCATCAGTTCGCGGCAATACCCGTCGATGTCCGGACGCGTCAGGCCGGGCGCGAGCTCCTCGGCCATCAGCCCGGTGACGAAGCCCGTGAACGCCGGCTGCACGATCGCCTCGCTGATCGTCTCGATGCCCGCGCTGGCGCCGAGATACGCAATCGCCGAATGACTGCCGTTGAGCAGCCGCAGCTTCGCCTGCTCGAACGGGGCGACGTCGGCCACGATCCGCAGCCGGATCGACGCCGGTGCATCGGGCGAGCTCGCGGCCAGCGCGCGCAGGTCGTCACACGGCGCCGCGAAGTGATCCTCGATCACCCATTCACCGAAGCGTTCGCAGCCGACCGCCGCTTCGTCGTCGGCACCGAGCACACTCGCGGCGTGATCGCACTCGGCCGCGCCGGCCTGCGGCACGATCCGGTCGACCATGCTCGACGGAAACGTGCAGCCGGTCGCGATCCAGTCGGCCAGCGCCGGATCGCGGCGGCGGGCGAGTTCGAAACACAGGTGCTGCAGCTTGCCGCCGTTGCCGGCGAGGTTGTCGCAGGACGCGATCGTCAGTCCGGGCAGGCAACGCGCGCGACGCAGCGCCAGCGCGGCGACGATCAGGCCGACCGCCGAGCGCGGCGGCGCCGCCGGATCGGCCCAATCCGCGCCGAACGTTGGATGCGACAGATCCGGTCCGCCGCCGGCCGCATGCCAGCCGTAGCCCTTCTCGGTGATCGTCAGCGTGACCCAACGCGTGGCCTCGGCACCGATCACATCGACGATACGCGCCGGCGCCTGGGCCGCCACGCCGGTGGCCGCCAACGCGCCGACGACCCGGACCACCGCGCCGTCGGCATCGGCGGCACGAACCGAATACAGTCCGTCCTGCGCATCGATCGCCTGTATCAGCCCCGGCTGGCGCATCGCGACACCGAACACGCCCCAGGCCCCCGGGTGCGCAGCAGGCGCACGATTCATCAGGTCATCGAATACGATGGCGGCATGGGCGCGCTGGAAAGCCCCCAGCCCCAGGTGCACGACGGCCGGCATCATGCCGCGACGGTCGTACGAGGGCACCGCGATGCCGCGGGCGGCGATCGCGGGCAGGCTTCGTGTACCCAGGCGTGGCATCGACATGTCCGTCTCGATGAAGCGATCGACGAAGGCGAGGAGACCCGATGAAGATAACGAATGCCCGCGTGATTGTCTGCAGTCCGGGCCGCAATTTCGTCACGCTGAAGATCGAGACCGACCAGGGCCTGAGCGGACTGGGCGACGCGACGTTGAACGGCCGCGAACTGTCGGTCGCCAGCTACCTGACCGACCACGTGATCCCGTGCCTGATCGGCCGCGACGCGCATCAGATCGAGGACATCTGGCAATACCTGTATCGCGGCGCGTACTGGCGGCGCGGGCCGGTGACGATGAGTGCGATCGCGGCGGTCGACACGGCGCTGTGGGACCTGAAGGCGAAGGCCGCGGACATGCCGCTGTACCAGTTGCTCGGCGGGCGCAGCCGCACCGGCGTGATGGTCTACGGCCATGCGAACGGCGCGGACGTCGAACGCACCGTCGAGGAGGTGTTGCGCTACAAGGAAGCCGGCTACAGGGCGATCCGCGCGCAGAGCGGCGTGCCGGGTCTGAACTCGGTCTACGGCGTCGGCCGCGGCACGATGTTCTACGAACCGGCCGACGCGGACCTGCCCAGTGAACACGACTGGTCGAGCGAGAAGTACCTGCTGCATGCGCCGAAGCTCTTCGAGCAGGTGCGCCAGGCGGTTGGTCCCGACATCCACCTGCTGCACGACGTTCACCACCGGCTGACGCCGATCGAAGCCGCACGCCTGGGCAAGGCGCTCGAGCCGTTCCACCTGTTCTGGATGGAGGACGCGACCCCGGCCGAGAACCAGGAAAGTTTCCGCCTGATCCGCCGGCACACGACGACGCCGATCGCGGTCGGCGAGATCTTCAACTCGATCTGGGACTGCAAGGGCCTGATCGAGGAGCAGCTGATCGACTACATCCGCACGACCGTCGTCCATGCCGGCGGCATCACGCACCTGCGCCGGATCGCGGACTTCGCGTCGATGTACCAGGTGCGCACCGGTTGCCACGGTGCCACCGACCTGTCACCGGTCTGCATGGGCGCCGCGCTGCACTTCGACCTGTGGGTTCCCAACTTCGGGATCCAGGAGTACATGCGGCACACCGACGAGACCGACGCGGTGTTCCCGCACGCGTATGAATTCCGCGACGGATTCATGTTCCCGGGCGAGGCGCCGGGCCACGGCGTGCAGATCGACGAGGCGCTGGCCGCGAAGTATCCGTACCGGCGGGCGTACCTGCCGGTGAACCGGCAGGCGCACGATGGGACGTTGTGGCACTGGTGAGGGCGGGTGATATCCCGCGAAGACGGAATCCGTCGTGACCGCAGTTGCGTATCATCGGCGGTGCCCGACGGGCCGACGACACTCGAGGAGACAAGACGAATGAACAAACGCATGGTTTCGATCGCCGGCGCGCTGGTGCTGGCTGCCTGCGGCACGACACAGATGGCCGGCCCCGCCCTGCAGGATGGCCAGGTGCCGTTGCCCGACGGCTACAAGTCCTGGCCGGTGTATCTGTCCGGCGTGCAGCGACCGGATGCCAAGCAGGTGCGTGACATCTGGATCAATCCGACCGGCCATGCGGCCAAACGCGGCGGCCCGTTCGCCAACGGCTCGGTGCTGGTGATGGAGAACTGGGCCGTCAAGCTGAACGCCGACGGCACGCCGATGACCGGCGCCGACGGCAAGCTGGTCAAGGACAAGCTGGCCGCGGTGTTCGTGATGGCCAAGGGCCCGGGCTACGGGTCGACCGCGAAGGAAGGGTTGAAGACCGGCGACTGGGCGTATGCCGCCTACGATCCGGCCGGCAAACTGAACGCCACGGCCCCACACGACGCGTGCCGCGCATGCCACGTGCCGCTGGCATCGAACGACTTCGTCGCGCGGACCGAGGAGTACTTCACCAAGCGCGGCAACTGACGCAGGCGCGGATCAGCCGGCCGCCACCACGCGCGCCGGCAGCACCTGCTCCCGGATCGGCAGGTGGATCAGTGCCGCGCCGACCGCGAGCACGATGTCGGCGTACCACATCCAGTCGTAGTGGCCGGTCAGCTCGAAGCTCTTGCCGCCGAGCCAGGCGCCGAGGAAGCCGCCGATCTGGTGCGACAACATCACGATGCCGAACAGCGTCGCCATGTTGGCGGGGCCGAACAGCTTGACCACCAGGCCGGCGGTCGGCGGCACGGTGGACAGGAAGGTCAGCCCCATCGCGGCCGCGAACACCAGCATCACGGTGTTCGTCTTCGGTGACAGCACGAACACCAGCACCGCCACCGCACGCGCCGCATAGACCAGCGACAGCAGCGACTTCATCCGCCAGCGACCGACGGCCCAGCCCATCGCGACGCTGCCGATGATGTTGAACAGGCCGATGATCGCCAGCGACCAGGCGGCCGTCTCCGGCGGCAGGCCGCAGGATGCCACCGCGCCGGGCAGGTGCGTGGCCAGGAATGCGACATGGAAGCCGCAGACGAAGAAGCCGGCGGCAAGCAGGCGATAGCTGCGATCGGCCAGCGCCGTCGCGATCACCTGGCGGATCGATGGGGCGGCGGTCGTGGCAGTCGACGGGGCGGGGGGCGCCGACAAGGAAGCGTTCGATCGATCGTCCGCCGATCCGCCCGCTGACCCGCCGCCCGCTGGCGCGGCCTGTGGCCGACCGCGCAGCACCCAGGCCGCCGGCAGCGCCAGCAGCGTGATCGCGCCGAGGCTCTGGACCGCCGCGACCCAGCCGTGCGCCGAGGTGATCACCTGGGCGATCGGTGCGAACACGAACTGGCCGAAACTGCCGCCGGCATTGACGATGCCGGTGGCCAGCCCGCGCCGCTGCGGCGCGACCAGCCGCGTCGTGGCCGCCATCAGCACCGACGGTCCGGCCATGCCGGCACCGCCGGCGGCAAGGACACCGATCGCGAGGATCAGGCCCCAGGTCGTGGTCATCAGCGGGATCAGCGCGGTGCCAATCGCGACCAGCAGCACGCCGACCAGCAGCACCCGCGCGGGGCCGTAACGATCCGCGACGATGCCGGCGAACGGTTGTGTCAGTCCCCACCACAACTGGCCGAAGGCGAAGGCCAGGCTGATGCTGCCCAGGCCCAGGCCGGTCGAGGTGTTCAGCGGACTCAGGAACAGGCCCATCGACTGGCGTGCACCCATCGTCAGCGCGAACGTGCCGGCGGCGGCCAGCAGGACCAGGGCAAATGCCGGCGCCGCCGGACGTGTCGTGCTGTTCATCATGTGCCGTTCGTGTCGTGCGCCGCGCTGTCGTCGAGCTCTTCCAGGCAGGCGTCGATCAGTTCGTGCAGCGCCAGCACACGATCGTTGCCCAGGCGCCTGTTCAGCGCCTGTTGCGCCTGTTTCCATGCGACCTGCGCCTCGGTGCGTTTGGTGCGACCGGCTTCGGTCGCCTCGATCGAGCGCGTGCGCGCATCGTCGCCGGGGCCGAGCAGGACCCATCCCGCGGCCACCAGCGGCTGCAGGTTGCGTGTCAGCGTCGAGGCATCCATCCGCATCCGGGATGCGAGTTCACCGGGCCGGATCGGGCCCAGGCCGACCACGTGTGACAGCAGCGAGTACTGCGTGTTCTTCAGGCCGGTGGCCGCGACATACGCGTCGTAGTGGCGCGTGACCGCCCGATCGAGCTGGCGCAGCTTCAGGTGGGTGCAGCCCTTGGGCTTGACGGTGGGAGGCATGGATAGTATTGTACCTGCAAGTATTGTAGTTGCAAGCAAATCTTCGAATGGCGGAGCCGATGGACGACAAAACCCAACCCACCGACGCCGAGGCCACGCTGGCCCGGTGGCACGCCGAGGCGGCCGCGATCCGCTTGCGATCGAGCACCGTCGGCGTGGCCCGACGCGAGCAGGTCGCCGGCATGTCCGGCATCGAGATGTTCCAGGCGATCCTCGACGGCCGGCTGCCCGCGGCACCGATCGGCGCGACGCTGGACTTCCAGCTCGTGCACGCCGAGCCGGGCCTCGCGGTCTTCCAGGGCAGGCCCGGCCATGCACACTACAACCCGCTGGGCACCGTGCACGGCGGCTGGTTCGCGACGCTGCTCGACTCCGCGGTCGGCTGCGCGGTGCACTCGACGCTGCCGGTGGGCAAGGGCTATACGACCCTGGAGCTGAAACTGAACATCGTGCGTGCGCTGACCGACAAGGTGCCGCTGGTGCGTGCCGAAGGCCGGGTCGTGCACGGCGGCAACCAGGTCGCCACCGCGGAAGGCCGCCTGGTCGGTCCGGATGGCAAGTTGTACGCCCACGCGACCACCACCTGCCTCGTGTTCGACGCGCGGCGCTGACCCCGCGCCAGGGTCCGGTGGCCCGGCCGCATGATCCCGCGCACGGCGGACATCTCCGACCTTGCTGGCAGCAGTGCTTCTGCCCGGGTGGGGCATCCGTTTCGACGCAGTATGCGTAGCTCGACAGGCCAGCACTTTCCGCCACCCCCAAGGATGCCCCGCCCATGACACGTCGTTCCTCCCGGCCCGTACTGCTGCTCGCCGCCGCCGTCACCACCGTGGGAGCACTGGGCCAGGCCCAGGCCCAGACGGCGGTGGATCCCAACCGCATGGTGGACAGCTTCGAGCGCGCCGGCGGCAAGTTCGACGGTTATCGACGCTCCGGTGCCAAGGGGGTGTGTGCGATGGCCGAGTTCGTCGGCAGCGCCGAAGGCAAGGCGCTGTCCGCATCGTCGGCCTTCAGCGGCAAGCCGGTGCCGGTGATCGCCCGCTTTTCGGTGGGCGGTGGCAACCCCAAGGCGCCGGACAACGCGAAGAGCCAGCGCAACATGGCACTGCAGTTCGAATTGCCCGGCGGCGAGACCTGGCAGATGGGCAACATCTCGGCGCCGGTGTTCGGCTCCGCGACGCCGGAGCAGTTGCTCGGCCGCCTGGAGTCGCTGGCGCCGGACCCCGAGACCAAGAAGCCGAATCCGGAACGGGTGAAGGCCTTCGCCGACGCCAACCCGGAGGTGCTGCTGCAAGGCAAACATTTCGCCAGCCAGCCGGTGCCGGCCAGCTTCGGCGCGGTCAACTACTGGGGCGTGCACGCCTTCGGCTTCGTCGACGCCAGCGGGCGCAAACAATTCGGCAAGTGGGTCTTCGAGCCGGTGGGTGGTACCCGGGGGCTCAGTGACGACGAGGCCAAGGCCAAGGGCACCGACTTCCTGTTCGACGACCTGCGCCAGCGTGTGGCTGCCGGCGGCGTGGCGTTCGACTTCAACCTGCAGCTGGCCGAGCCCGGCGACCGGATCGACAGCGCGGTGACGCCGCTGCCCGAGCAGCGCAAGAAGGTGACGATGGGCCGGCTGGTGATCAAGTCGGTCGCGCCGGATGCCGGCGGGCCCTGTGTGAGCATCACCTTCAATCCGATGGTGCTGCCCAAGGGGGTGGAGCCGTCGGCCGATCCGATGCTGGCCGCGCGTGCGGCACCGTACGCGGTGTCGCTGGGCCGGCGCCTGACCGAAGGCGCGAAGCAGTAGAGCGTCGGGTCCGGTCCGAGCGCGCGCGATCCGCGGGCCTCAGCGTCCGGCCAACGCCGCGCGCCAGGTCCGCATCGGCAGTTGTCCGCGCAGCCGCTCGATCGCACACTCGACCAGCGCCGGATGGGGCTCGTGGCCGACGCCGCGGGCGACGTCGAGTGACGCGTCGCCCTGCAGCCGCTCCAGGTGCTCCAGCGCCGCGCGCGCATGCATGATCGGGATGACCGCGTCGTCTTCGCCGTGCAGCAGGTGCAGCGTCGTGTTCGCCGGCGCGACCTCGGGCAGTTTCGCGTAACGCCCGGCGAACGCAAGCACACGTCCGGCGAGGCCGTCGTGACGCGACACCGCTTCCAGCGCCAGGATCGCCCCCTGCGAAAATCCCACCAGCGCGGTCGCCTCCGGCCCGACGCCGTGGGCCTGCTGCTCGTGCCGTATCAGCGCGAGCAGCTTCGGCATCACCGCGTCGATCCGTTCGATGCGATTGATCTCGTCGACGCCCTTGACCGAGAACCACTGCCGGCCGGTCGGTCCGAGGTCGAAGCGATCGAAGCCCTCGGGCACGACGATCGCGGCCCGCGGGAACGCGGCGGCGAGGGCACGGGCGATGCCGGCCATCGCCGCCGGCGCCGACCCGACGCCGTGCAGCAGGATGAACAGTTGCTTCGCGGTGCCGGTCGTCGTCGTTGTGGCCGAGGGCTTCGGGTCGGGGGTCAACGTCGATCACCTTTCGTTCGTCGTTCGCGCTCAGGCCGTTCCGAACGCATACGCGTCCATCGCGAGGAAACCCATGTCGATGCCACCCGCGATCTGTGCATGTTGTTCCCAGTCGCCGGCCGCCCCCATCGCCACGAACAGCGGCAGCAGGTGTTCGTCGGTCGGATGGGCCGTGCTGGCGAACGGCGCACGCGCACGATAGTCGAGCAGCGACGCAAGATCGCCGCTGGCGAGCCGCTCGCGGATCCAGTCGGTGAACGGCGCGACATAGGGCTCGATGATGCTGTCACCGCGATCGGGATGGAAGTCCTGCAGATTGTGCGTGATGCTGCCCGAACCGACCACCAGCACCCCTTCGTCGGCCAGCGGAGCCAGATGCCGACCCAGTTCGTACTGCCAGGCCGGCGACTGGTGGGGCTGCAACGACAGCTGCAGCGTCGGCACATCGGCCTCCGGGTACATGAAACGCACCGGCACCCAGGCGCCGTGATCGAGGCCGCGGCGATGATCGATGCGCGGCAGCAGTCCCGCATCAGCCAGCAGCGCATGCACACGTTCCGCGACCGCCGGCGCACCCGGCGGCCCGTACTGGATGTCGTACAGCGGTTCCGGAAAGCCGTAGAAGTCGTGGATCGCCGACTGCAGTGGCGTCGCGTTGACGAACGGGACCGCGGTGCTCCAGTGCGGCGAAACCACCAGCACCGCACGCGGCTTGGGCAACGTGCGGGCGAAACGGGCCAGCGACGGGCCGATCTCGCCGGGTTCGAGCGCCAACGTGGGGGCGCCATGGGATACGAACAACGCGGGCAGGTGGGCCATCTGAAATCCTGTGTCGACAAGACCCGTCGTGTGGGAATGCCAGGGCGGCCCGCCGACGGGGTGGTGGGCCCGGCATCGGGGTGGCCGTGATCCGGCTCATCCGACCATCCCAATGTATTGATGCTCGACGGCTAGATAAACGCGTTGATCATTGACTGAATGTCAAACAGGATGTGACAATCGGCGGTGGACCGTTTCCGCGAACTGTCGGCATTCGTCGCCGTCGTCGAACAGGGCAGCTTCGTCGCTGCGGCCGAGGCCCTGCAGGTCACCAAGGCCGCGGTCTCGCGCGCGGTGCTCGATCTCGAGGTGCGCCTGGGCGCACGCCTGCTGCAGCGGACCACGCGCCGGATGTCACTGACCGACGAGGGACGTGCCTATCACGAGCGGGCACGCCAGATCCTCGAGGAACTCGACGAGGCCGACCAGATCGCCGGACTCGGCCGCAGCCAGCCGGCGGGACGACTGCGCGTCAACGCGCCCCAGTCCTTCGGTGTGCGTCACCTGGCGCCGATCTGGGGTCCTTTCCTGCGCGCCTTTCCGGAGATCGAACTCGAGGTCACGCTGACCGATCGCCAGGTCGACCTGATCGACGAGGGTATCGATGTCGCCGTGCGCATCTCGCGACTGACCGATTCGAGCCTGATCGCCCGTCGGATCGCGGTTTCGCGCATGGTGATGTGTGCATCGCCGCGTTACCTGGCCCGTCGCGGCACGCCGAGATCCGCCGACGAACTGCGCGGACACGACGTGCTTGCCTACACCTACTGGTCGGGCGGCGACGTCTGGCGTTTCGAGGCCGAGCCGGGTCCGGTCGAGGTGCTCACCCGTCCGCGGCTGCGTGCGAACAACGGCGACACCTGCGTGGCCGCGGCGCTCGACGACCAGGGCATCATCTTCCAGCCGACGTTCCTGATCGCCGGCGATCTCGCGGCCGGGCGCCTGGTCGAGCTGCTGCCCGCACTGCGCGGGCCGAAGCTCGAGATCCACGCGATCTATCCGACACGGCGCCAGCTCGCCGCGAAGGTCCGGGTGCTGGTCGATTTCCTCGTCTCGCGTTTCCACGACGTGCGCTGGTAGTCAATGACGGAACGCCTTCGCGTGCCCGACCGGCAACGGCTGTGTGACCTCGCTCCTGGCACCTGCGCAATGTCATCGGCACGCCCGCTTGCTGCTGCCTACATTGAGGGCGTGTTCCTCGCAGGGAGACGAAGATGGCACTGCTCAACGAACTCTTCTCCGACTGGGTCGGTGTGCTGTCGTTCGGCGTCATCGCCTTCATCCTGGTGATGGCCGTGTACTTCACCTGGTACTTCATCCGGCACATGGTCGATGACGAGGCGCGGACCGGCGCCCGCCCGCCGGGCGTCTGATCGGGCCGGTCCCGGCCGCGTCGCCGACATCGGCCGGCTGGTCCGTCGTCGACGGAACCGGGCCGGAGGCGAGTGCCTGGCCGCGCCTGGTACCCGGACCTTCCCACGGTCCGTCCGTGTGGCTCCGATTTTTTCCGCCACCGATTGCGGTTGCGCAATGTCGCCTTGGCGACTGGTCGTTATTGTGCTTGAACTGCGATGAAAGTGCAGTATAACGCTGTTCAACACTTATCGAAATCTGGAGGAGCACACGATGAGCGCCAACCCCGACCAGCTGACGGAAGCCCCGGAAGCGATCCACAGCGAAGCCTTCGTCGAGGTCGACTACGACGAAGCCATTCCGAACAACGTGTCGTTGTCCTCGGACAAGCAGCTGCTGCGGGCGCTCGAGAGCTGGCAGCCGAACTACATCGACTGGTGGAAGGAGATGGGCCCCGACGGCTTCCAGAACGCCGAGGTCTACCTACGCACCGCGGTGGGTGTCGATCCGGGCGGCTGGGCCAAGTTCGGCCACGTGAAGATGCCCGACTATCGCTGGGGCATCCTGCTCGCGCCGAAGGTCGAGGGGCGGACGATCCCGTGCGGACGCCACAAGGGTGAGCCGGCCTGGCAGGAGGTGCCTGGCGAGTATCGTTCGCTGCTGCGCCGGCTGATCGTCGTGCAGGGCGACACCGAGCCCGCGTCGGTCGAGCAGCAGCGTTTCCTCGGCAAGACCGCGCCGAGCCTCTACGACATGCGCAACCTGTTCCAGGTCAACGTCGAGGAAGGCCGCCACCTGTGGGCGATGGTCTACCTGCTGGTGAAGTACTTCGGTCGTGACGGCCGCGAGGAAGCGCAGGCATTGCTCGAGCGTCGCTCGGCCGACCAGAACAATCCGCGGATCCTGGGTGCCTTCAACGAGCGCACGCCGGACTGGCTGAGCTTCTTCATGTTCACGTATTTCACCGACCGGGACGGCAAGATGCAGCTGGCCGCACTCGCCGAGAGTGGCTTCGACCCGCTGTCGCGCAGCTGCCGCTTCATGCTGACCGAGGAGGCGCACCACCTGTTCGTCGGCGAGACCGGTGTCGGCCGCACGATCGAGGCGACCTGCAAGGCGATGAACGCGGCCGGCATCAAGGACCCCGGGGACACCGAGGCGATCCGCAAGTTGGGCGTGTTCGACCTGCCGCTCCTGCAGCGCAAGGCCAACTTCCACATGTCGGTCACCCGCGATCTGTTCGGCAGCGAGATCTCGAGCAACGCGGCCGAGGCGTTCAGTGCGGGCCTGAAAGGCCGCTTCAACGAGGCCCAACTGAAGGACGATCACCAGTTGCAGGACGCGACCTATCCGGTGCTGCGTGTGGTCGACGGCAAGTTCGTCACCGAGGGTGTGCCGGCGCTGCGTTCGATCAACAGCCGCCTGCTCGACGACTACATCGCCGACTGCCAGAGCGGCATCGACCGCTGGAACAAGGTGATCGAGAAGGCCGGCATCAACTTCCGCTTCACGCAGCCGCACAAGGCGTTCAACCGCCGGATCGGCGAATTCGCCGGCCAGCGGATCGACCCGGCCGGGCGGATCCTGACCGAGGCGCAGTGGAACGACGGCAAGGCGCAGTGGCTGCCGGGTGAAGCCGACCTGCAGTTCATCGCGTCGATGATGACACCCTGCCTGGAACGTGGCCAGTACGCGAGCTGGATCGCACCGCCGCGGGTGGGCATCAACAACCAGCCGGGTGACTTCGAGTACGTGAAGATCGACTGACCGGTGATCGGTCCCGGGCGGCTCGTCGGGGCCGCCCGTCGGCACTCGTTGGCTACAATGGTCCGAACGATCCGATGAGCGACCGGCACGCGATCCGCGCGCCGCGACCGACGGGAGGGGACACATGGCGAGCCACGCAACCGGCGACGGGGGCATCCCGCCGCGCGACGCGGCCCAGCGGGGCCTGAAGCGGGTGATGACCGCTGGCGGCGCCTACGGCCTGCGCAACTTCACCGTCAAGGACCTGCGCGACATCAAGGGCACGCGGGTGCTGACCGAGACGTTGCCGTTCTCGCCGGAGGAGGCCGCCGCGGCCGAGGAGGCCGGCATCGACACGATGAAATGCCGGTTCGATTCGTCCAACCCGGGACCGGCGATCGCGATCCGGCAGGCGGCGCCGAAGACTTTCATGGCGGCTTCCGTTCCGCTGGTCGCCGCGGCGACCGCCGACGAGGCGGTGCGCCTCGGCTACGAGGCGATGAAGGCCGGCTTCGACGCGGTGATGTGCCAGTGGAGTCCCCGCTTCATCGAGGCCGCCGCCGAGGCCGGCATCCCGGTGCAGGGCCACGCGGGCCTGGTGCCCCGGCGCAGCACCTGGACCGGCGGGTTGCGCGCGGTCGGCAAGACCATCGACGAGGCGCTCTGGGTCCATGAGCAGATCAAGCGGCTCGAGTCGGCCGGTGCGTACGCGGTCGAGGTCGAGGTGATCCCCGAGGCGCTGCTCGCCGAGATCACGAAGCGCACGACGCTGCTCACCTCATCGATCGGCGCGGGCAGCGGCGGCGACATCCAGTTCCTGTTCGCCGACGACATCCTCGGCAACAACCCGCCGCCCTACCCGCGGCATACCCGGCAGTACCGGCAGCTGCACGAGATGAAGGCGGCGATGCAGCGCGAGCGTGTCGCCGCGTTCCGCGAGTACATCGCCGACGTGCGTGCCGGCGTCTTCCCGGGCCCGGAGCATGTCGTCAAGGCCCCGGACGGGCTGATCGACGCTTTCATCGCGCGCGCGGATCGCGGCTGAGCTTCCCGGCGCGACCGCCTCGCGCCTATCTTGACAGTCCCCCAGGGGCTTGCACGCGTGGGGTTCGGCCCACACGCGTATCCTCGGGGCGCTACCCCCTGGAAACAGAAAGCACCGCCATGCGCAATCACCGTCTCGGCCGCACCGGCCTGTTCGTCTCCGAACTGTGCCTGGGCACGATGACCTTCGGCGGCGGTGGCGGCATCTGGGGCAAGATCGGCGAACTGCAGCAGGCTGATGCCGATCGGCTGGTCGGCCAGGCGCTCGATGCCGGCATCAACTTCATCGACACCGCCGATATGTACGCCGGCGGGCTCTCCGAGCAGATCACCGGGCAGGCGTTGAAGAACCTGAAGGTGCCGCGCGACAACGTGGTGCTCGCGACCAAGGTGTTCGGCGAGACCGGCACCGGCCCGAATGCACGCGGCGCGTCGCGTTCGCACATCCTCGATGGCGTCAAGGCGAGCCTGAAGCGGCTGCAGCTCGACCACATCGACCTGTACCAGATCCACGGCTTCGATCCGGCGACGCCGATCGAGGAGACCGTGGGTGCACTCGACCAGCTGGTGCGCCACGGGCATGTCCGCTACGTCGGGGTGTCCAACTGGGCCGCGTGGCAGATCGTCAAGGCACTGGGCATCGCCGAACGGCGCAACCTGGCGCGTTTCGAATCGCTGCAGGCGTATTACACCCTCGCCGGCCGCGACCTGGAACGCGAGCTGGTGCCGATGCTTGCCAGCGAAGGCCTCGGCCTGATGGTATGGAGTCCGCTCGCCGGCGGGCTGCTCAGCGGCAAATACGACCGCGGCGGCAAAGGCGAAGAAGGTGGCCGGCGCACCCACTTCGACTTCCCGCCGGTCGACCGCGACCGGGCCGACCGCTGCATCGAGGCGATGCGACCGATCGCCGAGGCGCATCGTGTCTCGGTGGCCCAGGTCGCGCTGGCCTGGCTGCTGCACCAGCCGCAGGTCACCAGCGTGATCATCGGTGCGAAGCGGCCGGAACAACTCGCCGACAACCTGGGGGCGGTGAATGTGACCCTGAGCGCCGCGCAACTGGCCGCGCTGGACGAGGTCAGCCGGCTGCCGGCCGAGTATCCGGGATGGATGTTCGAGCGCCAGGGCGAGAACCGGCGCAAGCAGCTGGCCGAGGCCCGCGGCCGGTCATAGCCGCGCTGCGCCGTCGTCTCCGGCCGACGCGCAGGAACGTCGGCCGGTCACGCGCCGGCGCCGTCCGGTCCGTCGAACTTCGCCCGCATCGCCGCGGGGATCGCCACCGCGCGCATCTTCGGCCGGGCCGCCGGATCATCCTGCACGATCGGCTCGCCGAGGATCCGCACCTCCCAGCCCTCGACCAGCACCTCCTCGCCGCGTTTGATCACGTGGCGGATGCGGAAGGTCTTCTCGGTCCACTCGACGATCGACGAATGGACGTCGATCAGGTCACCGTGGGTTGCCGGCAGGCGGAAACGTGCGCCGGTGTCGACCAGCGGCCAGGCGATCAGACCGTGTTCGCGCTTGATCGTCGCCATGTCCTCGCCGACCGCGCGGAACATGGCGTGGGTCGCGTCGTCGAACCAGCGATAGAAGTTCGGGTAGTAGACGATGCCGGCCGGATCACAATCGCCGAAACCGACGCGCACCGGGAACACGTACTCGCGCATGCGGCTCGGTGCCCCGTGTGTCAGCGCGGCGCGGCCAGCGCCGACACCGGCCCGGGCGAGCGGCCGTACCGGTCGGCGATCGCGGCGCTGGCCGCGTCCATCTGTGCGACCGTGGTCTCGTCGATCGGCACCCGCGCCGCACGTTCGCGCCGCGACGCACGTTCCGGATCACCGGGCACCAGGATCGGCTTGGCGGGATCGGTCGGCCGCGCGGACTGGACCCACGCCAGGTAGTCGGCCATCTCGCGACCGAAGGTGTCGGTGCTGCCGAGCCGGGCCGGATCGAACAGCAGCGTGAACATGTTGTTCCAGATCGCGTGATTGGTCGGCATGTTGCGCGGCTGGGCGGTCTCGCCGCCGGTCAGCGCGGCGCCGAGCAGCTCACACACCAGCGCCATCGCGTAACCCTTGTGTTCGGCGATCGTCAGCAGCGCACCGAGCCCCGCGCCCGGTTCCTCGAACGTCGGCTGCACGCCGGCGCGTCGTTCGAACATCACCGCCGGATCACGGGTCGGCCTGCCGTCGGCATCGATCAGCGCACCGGCCGGCACCTCGACCTTCTTGTTGTACGCGACCCGGACCTTGCCCTGGGCGATTGCACTGGTCGCGAAGTCGAGCAGGATCGGTTCGCCGCCCGGGCGCGGGATGCCGACGGTGAACGGGTTGGTCAGGAATCGCGGTTGTGCGCCCCGGTGCGGCGCGACCATCACCTGGAACGCGATCGCGTTGACGAAGTGCACCGACACCATGCCGGCGGCGGTTGCCTGTTCGGCCCAGTGGCCGACCCGACCGATGTGATGGGCATTGCGCAGCCCCATCGCGACCACGCCGTGTTGCCGTGTGCGTTCGATCGCCAGTGTCATCGCCTGGTGGGCGACCGACTGCCCGAGCCCGCGCATCCCGTCGCAGATCAGCATCGAGCCGGTATCGACCGGCACCTCGATCCGACGGTTCAGCTTCAGCCCGTCCTCGAGCAGCGAGTTCACGTAACGCGGCACCATGCCCACGCCATGTGAATCGTGGCCGGCGAGATTCGCGCCGACCAGGTGATCGGCGGCCAGTCGCGCTTCCTCGTCGGAAGAGCCGGCGGCGAGGAACATGTCGACGGTCCAGCGTGTCAGCGCCGGGGTGGGGATCGAAAAGTCGGCCATGGGGCTCCGTCCTCGGTGGGTTCAGGGGGCTGTCCAGTCTCGGCTGCGCGGGGATTTCCCGCGCGGCCGGGTGCTCACCGCTGCCCGTCGATGATCTTCACCTTCAGATCCCCGAGCCCGGCGATCGCCCCTTCCATCAGGTCGCCCGGCTTGACCGCGCCGACGCCGGCCGGCGTGCCGGTGTAGATCAGGTCACCCGGCTGCAGCTCGAAGTACGACGACAGGTGCTCGATCGTCTCGTGCACGTTCCAGATCAGCTGCGAGATGTCGCTCGACTGCCTGACCTCGCCGTTGACCTTCAGCGTGATCGCGGCGGTCGACAACTCGCCGGTGCGGCTCGCCGGATGGATGGGGCCGATCGGGGCCGACTGGTCGAAGGCCTTGCCGATCTCCCACGGCCGGCCCTTGTCGCGCATCGCGAACTGCTGGTCGCGCCGGGTCATGTCCAGGCCGACCGCGTAACCGTAGACGTAGGCCTGGGCATTGGCGGCCTTGATGTTGCGACCGGCACGGCCGATCGCGATCACCAGCTCGATCTCGTGGTGGAGATTGGTGGTCGGCAGCGGATAACGCAACTCGACCGTCGTGCCCGGCGCGACCGGCACCACCGCGTCGGCGGGTTTCATGAAAAAGAACGGCGGCTCACGGTCCGAGAACCCCATCTCCTTCGCGTGTTCGGCGTAATTGCGGCCGACACAGTAGATCCGGTGCACCGGGAACATGCCGACGCCGTCGGCGACCGGAACGGTGGGGATCGGCAGGGGGGTCAGCACGTAGCTCATGGAGTCTCCGGGTGGGGCTGCCGGAGCGGATGCCGGCCGTCGCGCAATGGTATCGCGGTGCTCCGCGACGCCGGATTCGTGCCGTCTGTCCCTGCCAGGAGAACCGACAAGTCCCGCCGTCGGTCGTGCGCCGCAATGAACTTATTAACCGGTTGATATAATTGACTTTCTTCCTGGTCGCCTTGACAGTGTCCCGGTAGGCTCGCCAACACCGGGTGCTGCAAGCCCGATCCGGCCGACGCGAGCTGTCCGATCGTGTCGCCGACCGTCCCTTCTCCTCAAACTCCGATTGCCGAACGTGTCCGATACCGAACGCCGCCTGCGTGACCTGCTCTCCCGCCGCATCCTGATCCTCGACGGGGCGATGGGCACGATGATCCAGCGCTACAAGCTGACCGAACAACAGTATCGGGGCGAGCGCTTCGCCGACCTCGACCACGACGTCAAGGGCAACAACGAGCTGCTGTCGCTGACCCAGCCGCAGGTGATCGCCGAGATCCACGAGCAGTACCTGGCGGCCGGTGCCGACCTGATCGAGACCAACACGTTCGGCGCGACCGCGATCGCGCAGGGTGACTACCGTCTCGCGCACCTGGCCGCCGAGATGAACCTGGCGTCCGCGCGCCTCGCCCGTGCGGCCTGCGACAAGTACTCGACCCCCGACAAGCCGCGTTTCGTCGCCGGCGCACTCGGCCCGCAGCCGAAGACCGCGTCGATCTCGCCCGACGTCAACGACCCGGGCGCGCGCAACGTCACCTTCGACGAATTGCGCACCGCGTACCTGGAGCAGGCGCGCGCGCTGGTCGAGGGCGGTGCCGACGTGTTCCTGGTCGAGACGATCTTCGACACGTTGAACGCGAAGGCGGCACTGTTCGCGATCGACGAGCTGTTCGAGGAGCTGACCGCCCAGGGCAGGCCGACGCTGCCGCTGATGATCTCGGGCACCGTCACCGACGCCTCCGGGCGGATCCTGTCCGGCCAGACGGTCGAGGCGTTCTGGAACTCGGTGCGCCACGCACGGCCGCTGACGATCGGCCTGAACTGCGCGCTCGGTGCCGCGCTGATGCGCCCGTATGTCGAGGAGCTGTCGAAGAAGGCCGACACCTTCGTCTGTGTGTACCCGAACGCGGGCCTGCCCAATCCGATGTCGGACACCGGCTTCGACGAGACGCCGCAGATCACCTCGGCGCTTCTCGCCGAGTTCGCCACCAGCGGCTTCGTCAACATCGCCGGCGGCTGCTGCGGCACGACCCCGGACCACATCGCGGCGATCGCCAAAGCGATCGAGACCATCGCGCCGCGCCAGGTGCCGGTGATCGCGCCGGCCACGCGGCTGTCGGGCCTGGAACCGTTCAACATCGACGAGACGACGCTGTTCGTCAACGTCGGCGAACGGACCAACGTCACCGGTTCGAAGGCGTTCGCGCGGCTGATCCTCAACGAACAGTACGACGAGGCGCTCGCGGTCGCCCGCCAGCAGGTCGAGAACGGCGCACAGGTGATCGACGTCAACATGGACGAGGCGATGCTCGACTCGGCCAAGGCGATGGCGCGGTTCATGAACCTGATCGCCTCGGAGCCCGACATCGCCCGTGTGCCGATCATGATCGACAGCTCGAAGTGGAGCGTGATCGAGGCCGGCCTGAAGTGTGTGCAGGGCAAGGCGGTCGTCAACTCGATCTCGATGAAGGAGGGCGAGGCCGAGTTCCTGCGCCAGGCGACGCTGTGTCGCCGCTACGGCGCGGCGGTGATCGTGATGGCGTTCGACGAACAGGGCCAGGCCGACACCTTCGAGCGCAAGACCCGGATCTGCGAGCGGGCGTACAAGCTGCTGACCGAACGGATCGGCTTTGCGCCCGAGGACATCATCTTCGATCCGAACATCTTCGCGATCGCCACCGGCATCGAGGAACACGACAACTACGGCGTCGATTTCATCGAGGCCACACGCTGGATCCGGCAGAACCTGCCGCATGCGAAGGTCTCGGGCGGCGTGTCGAACGTGTCGTTCAGCTTCCGAGGCAACGATCCGGCGCGCGAGGCGATCCACACGGTGTTCCTGTACCACGCGATCAAGGCCGGCATGACGATGGGCATCGTCAATGCCGGCATGATCGGCGTCTACGACGAACTCGATCCGGAGCTGCGCAACCGGGTCGAGGACATCGTGCTGAACAGGAAGCCGGTGATCGCGCGCCAGCGCGCCGACGGCACGACGCTGTCGGACGAGGCGTTCGCCGCCGAGTCCGACAAGAGCGCCACCGAGCGGATGATCGAGTTCGCCGCGACGCTGAAGGCCGGCGGGGCCCGCAAGGAGGAGAACCTGCAGTGGCGCGCCGAGCCGGTGGAGAAACGCCTCGCGCATGCGCTGATCCACGGCATCACCAACTTCATCGTCGAGGACACCGAGGAGGTGCGGCAGAAGATCGCCGACCGGGGCGGACGACCGATCGAGGTGATCGAAGGCCCGCTGATGGACGGGATGAACATCGTCGGTGACCTGTTCGGCGCCGGCAAGATGTTCCTGCCGCAGGTGGTCAAGTCGGCGCGGGTGATGAAACAGGCGGTCGCACACCTGGTGCCGTACATCGAGGAGGAGAAAAAGGCGATCGCCGCCGCCGGTGGCGACGTGTCCTCCAAGGGCAAGATCGTCATCGCCACCGTCAAGGGTGACGTCCACGACATCGGCAAGAACATCGTCTCGGTCGTGCTCCAGTGCAACAACTTCGACGTCGTCAACATGGGCGTCATGGTCCCGTGTGCGGAGATCCTCGCCAAGGCCAAGGCCGAAGGCGCCGACATCGTCGGACTGTCCGGCCTGATCACGCCGTCGCTCGAGGAGATGGCCTACGTCGCCAAGGAGATGGAACGCGACGAGTATTTCCGCGCCCGCAGGACCCCGCTGCTGATCGGCGGGGCGACCACCTCGCGGGTGCACACCGCCGTCAAGATCGCTCCCGGATACTCCGGCCCGGTGATCTACGTGGCCGATGCGTCGCGGTCGGTGCCGGTCGCGCAGAACCTGCTGTCGCCGGACTCGCGCGACAAGTACCTGGCCGACCTGCTCGCCGACTACGAGAAGGTGCGCGTGACCCACGCCGCCAAGAAAGGCCCGAAGCTGGTCGGCCTGGCCGAGGCGCGTGCGAACCGCACCCGGATCGACTGGGTGATGTCCGCCGACGACCATCCGGGCGAGGCGCCGCATCCGCAGGCGCACTACCACCCGCCGAAACCGAAGTTCATCGGCCGGCGCGCGTTCAGGAACTACGACCTCGGCGAGATCGCGCGCTACATCGACTGGCAGCCGTTCTTCCAGACCTGGGACCTGCACGGCGGGTTCCCGGCGATCCTGAACGACGAAACCGTCGGTGAGTCGGCGCGGCGTGTGTTCTCCGACGGCAAGTCGATGCTCAAGCGGGTGGTCGATGGCCGCTGGCTGACCGCCAACGCGGTCATCGGCTTCCTGCCGGCCAACACGGTCAACGACGACGACATCGAGGTCTACACCGACGACACACGGACCGAGGTCGCCTTCACCTGGCGCAACCTGCGCCAGCAGACCGAAAAACCCGACGGCGTCGACAACAAGTGCCTGGCCGACTTCATCGCCCCGAAGACGATCGACGGCCGGCCCTCGGGCATCGCCGACTACATCGGCCTGTTCGCGGTCACCACGGGACTGGGCATCGAGAAGAAGGAAAAGGAGTTCGCCGACCTGCTCGACGACTACTCGTCGATCATGCTGAAGGCGATCGCGGACCGCCTGGCCGAAGCGTTCGCCGAATGCCTGCACGAACGGGTGCGCAAGGATCTGTGGGGCTACGCCGCCGACGAGACACTCGACATCGAGGGACTGGTCAAGGAACAGTACCGCGGCATCCGCCCGGCGCCCGGCTATCCGGCATGTCCGGAGCACACGGTCAAGCGCGCGATGTTCGATACGCTGCGTTGCGACGAGATCGGCATGATCCTGACCGAGAGCTACGCGATGATGCCGGCGGCCAGTGTCAGCGGGTTCTACTTCTCGCACCCGAAGGCGAGCTACTTCAACGTCGGCAAGATCGGCGAGGATCAGCTCGCGGATTACCTGAAGCGATCGGGGCGGGAGGAGGACGAGTTGAGACGGGCGCTGGGGCCGGTGCTGTAGGCATCGGGTGAGGGCGGTCGCGAGGCGCCATGTCGGCTGACCGATCGCCCGGCGACGTGCAGACCGGGCCGAACCGGGTCAACAGACTTCGCTGGTCGATCGGCCTGTTCGTCGGCATCGCCTCCGCGGCCGGCATCATCATTCGCGCCGCGGGTTATCCGCCGGCCGTCCCGGAGGTGATCCGGCAGGTGCTGACCGCGTTCATCGAACCCGGCCTCGCGATCTGGTGGCTCACCGCGGGCGGCGTGTTCCAGGCCTTTCCTTCCGACGCGACGGGTTATGTGATCGCGGCGATCGGCAACATCGGCTTCTGGTGCATCGGGCTGGGGTTGGTCGCGGTTGTCGTGCGACGGCTGAGGCGGCGTGCCGATGTCGTGAGTTGATCCACAGGTTCGATCGCGGCCTACATCGCCCACGAGAAACGGCCCGGCAGCGACTTCGCGCCGATCCTGAGTGTGCCGGCTTCGTTCCTGACGGTCAGGCGGAAGTTCTCGGGGAGCGTCGGATCCCCTGGGTTCCTGAATGTCAGCGCCAAGGTCTTGCGCCGCGTATCGAAGTTGTCGACCTTCACCCGTCCCATCGGAAGCGACATGGCCTGCCGGGACCCCGGCCCGGCGAAACTCACGCCGGCGACGATCGGCCTGGACGTCTCGCCGACCACGATGTCGACGAGATAGCCCTTGGCCTCGAACGAAATCGAACCGGTCGCGTGGGCGCTGGTGCAGGCCATGATGGCCAGTACCGCGCCTGTCAGCAGACAGCGCATGGCACAAAGGCGACAGTCCGACGACCGTCTGGAGCTTGCATGGGCGGGGCTCACGTTCCGGAACGGCAGGTCGATCCGACCGGTCGGATCGATGGATCGACAGTAGCAGGGACGCGATCCGCGCGCATCCTTCAGGGCGCATTGGCGGAGGGACTACGCCGCTCCTCCCGCGTCATCAGCGTCCACAGGATGTGGTCGTAGTCGGCCGGTTTGCCGTCCCAGTCGGGCGTGGTCGTGTCCGGGGTGATCCGGATGCCCTCGGCGTCGTTGGTGGCGAACAGCGCCGCGGCGTTCCCGCGGAAACGTCGCTCGCCGGTGTCTTCGATCTCGTAGCCCCGCGGGCTGAAGAACCTCGGGTGGATCCGGCCTTCGAGGTGGGGTCGCATCTCGATCTGATACCCGAGATCGTGCACATAGCGATGGTGACGCCGGCAGATCAGCACCAGGTTGTCCAGGGCGGTCTCGCCGCCCTGCGCCCAGTGCACGATGTGGTGTGCATCCAGGTGGCGGCCATTGGTGCAGCCGGGAAAACGGCAGCGGCCGTCGCGCCGCTCGAGCGCACGGCGCAGCGCTGGCGAGACGACCCGGGTCTTGCGACCGAGGGTGATGCGCTGCCCGTCGGTGCGTTCGGTGACGGCAACGAGGCTGGCGTCGCAGCACAGCCGGCGCAACGTGTGCAGCGACAGCGGCGGGCCGTGGTCCTCGAGGACGGGCATCTGCTCGGGCGTGGGCAGGCGGACGGCCACGTCGACGACACCGAGGTTGCCGTCGTCATGTTCTTCGCCGGAGCCGATGGTTGCAGACGATGACGACGATGCCGAAGGCGGCTCGATCGCCAGCGTTCCCGCGGGAACGTCGACGCGGACCTGGTACCGGTCGGCGGTGCGCGCCTCGCCGTTGGCGGCGAGTGCGAGTTCACACACGTGTGCGAGGGCGTCGGCGCGCAGCCCGGCAACCGACTCGTCGTCGGTGTCGAAATCGCAGGCCTCGCGCTGTTCGTCGATCGCCTTCAGCAGCACCGCGCCCTGTTCGGCGGTCAGTCGTCCTCGGATCACGAGCATGCCGTCGTCGTCCCAACAGCTGTCGAACGAGCGGCTTGTGATCAGCCGGGCAGGCGAGGCCGCGGCCTGGATCTGCCGGTAGTGGCGCACGACCCGCTCGACGTGTGTCGCCGTGCCGCTCAGCGCGATCTGCAGCAGGTCGTCCTCGTTGCCCGGGGTCGCCACCCGCGTGAGCGCGCGCACCTTCGAGTAGCTGATGCGGCCGATCCGGAATGCGTCGCGGATGCGCGGCAGCTCCTTCAGCGCCCGGGCGGTGCGCACCTTCTCGCGCGCGGCACCCAGTGCGATGCCGCAGCGCCAGTTCAGGTAGTGCGCGCAGGTCAGGCAGTTGAGCGCGGCCCAGGGCTCACGTCGATCGAGCTCCGCGATCAGTGCGAGCAGCCGGTAGTTGGCGGCGTTCAGATGACCGGCAAGAGTTCCGATCTCGTCCTCGAGGGTCTCGAGTGAAGCGAGAGAGTAGTCGACTTCGTCGAGAAGGCATCGCATGGTGGATTCTGCTGACACTGTTGTTATATACAGTATACTCTCCCGCCCTCGGTGAGTCGACAATCGCCGGTGCCACGAACGGTGCACCAAGGGTCCGTGGCGCGACACATCGCGGGCCGAACAGCGACGATTGCGGTGATTGCATACCGCGAGCTGGCCGGCAACCGTGCAACGAGGTGCGGGTCGGGTCACCGAGGAGAGCGCTGATGGTCACTCGAATCCGCCGGCGTCCGTCGCGTCCCGCGCGCGGCGACCACGACATCGAACGCGACAACCTCAACGCGGTGGCGGCGATCTATGCGGCCTACCAGTTGGAAGCGCTGCGTGTCTTCCAGGTGGTCGATCGGCTCGTCGACCTGTTCGGCCAGGGTCAGTTGCCGCTGGGGCGGGGGCGCGCCGGTGAGCGGATGCGCCGCTACATCAGGCAGGCCCCGGAGCGGATGACCGCGATCGAGCGGCGCGACCTCTACGCCTGGGTTCTCGGCGCACCGGGCGGCACGTCGTCGGTCGAGCCGAACCGCGAGTTCGACACACTCTGGTTGCGCTTCGTGTCCGCCGTGTCGGCGTTCGCGCGGCAACTCACTGCCGATCCCGTCCTGGCGACGGCGGACACGGCCGCGGTCGCGGTCGCACGCGAGCAGGTACACAAGTCCGGACGCGACCTCGCCGCGAATCTGTCGCTCGCCGGCCGGGGCATCACGCGCTCGGCGGCGGTGGAGTTGCAGCAGACCTTGATCGATTGCCGCGACCTGCTGCAGGACACCGAACTGCGCGGCGCCTTCGGTGCCCGTGACCTGTGGCAGGTGATCGACCAGGTCAACCTGACCCATCTGGGCGGGGCGCGCAACTCGCGGCGGCATCGGACGCTGGGCGAGGCGGGTGCCGTCATCATCCGCTGGCTCGCCGAGCATGCGGACGGCCTGGGCGACGCCGACACGCCACTGCTGTCCGCCGAGACGATCCTCGCGCCGCGAGCGGGGGGTGATGGCGAGCCCATGAAAAAGCCCGACGACCGTGACCTGGTCGACGCCTGCGAGCAGTGGCTCGCGGCCGTAGCCTCCGGAGAGGATTGACCGGCCGGGATCACCGGCGGCGCACGGGACGCTCAGGCGCCATCGTGTGCTGGCCCGCAAATATGTTGCATCTCGTTCTAACGACCCGCGCGTCGCTTTCCTTCCTGCGAGATGGCCATGGCCTGGCTGCGCGTGAACGTCCTGATGAATTCGACGCGCCGGAAGCGCAGCGCCGACCAGTCCTCGTCGATGGCCACCTGGCGCACCGGCTCAAAGCCTGCGCGGCCGAGTTCAGACCAACCCGTGTCGCGGTTGAAGTCGCAACGGTACCGCCGGGATGTCGACTTCGGATAGGCGATCCAGACGATCGCATCGTCCCGTGTGCCGACGGTGACAGCCTTGCCGATCGCGTCGACCGCCGTCTGCGACCTGGCGAACGCCAGCACGAACTCGGCCGGTGAGCCGGCGTCGAGGCTCCGGACGACGAGCCGTCCGGTCAATCCGGCTGTTTCGATGGCGAAGGAATCCGGTGCGTCCAGGACGTGGATCGTGATCTGGTCCTTCAGGCCCAGCTTTCGGAACAGAGGGGTCATCGGGCCTCCGGTCTGTCGATCGAGATCAGTGGACGGGCTGTCCGCGGGCCGGTCGCTACGCGTTCACGGGCGTCCTGCGCGACACGTCGCGCGACCTCCTTCACCCGGGGCCCGAGGTCCCCCGCACCATCCGCGCGAACTGAACCACCTGCGCGGCCACCAGCCGACACGCCTGCATCGCATGCTCGTCCGCCGCGCGCCCATCACCGCCGAACGGCTTGTCCTTCGCATTGAGTGTCGCCGCGAACGGCGTCGGCCATCCGCGCAACGCATGCACGACCGCGCGCAGCGACGCGAGCGTCGACCCGAGTGCCTGCGCGCCGTCGGCGACGACGATGCAGCCGACCGCACGTCCGTCGAGGTACGGTCGCGCATCACGCTTCATGTCCTCGGTGAAGTCGATCGCGTTCTTGACCAGGCCGGAGATGCCGCCGTGGTACGCGGGCGTGGCGATCACGACGCCGTCGGCGCGGCGCAGCGCGGCGACCAGCGCGAGCGCGGCGGGACTGCGTTCACTTCGCGTCGGATCGTAGGCTTCGGCCGGCATCGCATCGGCGCCGAGCAGTTGGGTGTCGCAGCCGGCCGCGGCAGCGGCCTCCAGGGCGATCGCGAGTGCACGTTCCGAGGTGGAGCCGGCTCGTGTCGTGCCGCCGAGGCCGACGATGAAGGGTGGGGCGGGCATCGTCCCTCTGCGTGTCGATCGATCGAGCGGCGTGTGCCGCGTCGGGCGGCTGCGCCGGTATGCGACCGATGCTAGCATGGGGATTCCGCCGAAGGACGCAGAGCCACGGCGACCCGGCACGGGGTCCACGGGCCGGCCCACGACGACCACCACGAGGAGAGACGCGATGAGTCATCGCATGAAGTTCGGCATCTTCCTGGCCCCGTTTCACAAGCCCGGCATCAACCCCACACTCGCACTCGAGCAGGACCTGGAACTGGTGCAGTGGCTCGATCGCTGCGGCTACGACGAGGCCTGGTGCGGCGAGCACCACTCGGCGGGCACCGAGCTGTCCGCGTCGCCGGAGATCTTCATGGCGGTCGCCTCGGAGCGCACGCGGCACATCCGGCTGGGCACCGGCGTGGTCAGCGTCTCGTACCACAACCCGCTCTGGGTGGCCGAGCGGATCGTCCAGCTCGACCACCTGACGCGGGGTCGGGTGATGCTCGGTGTCGGACCGGGCTCGCTGCCGACCGACGGCGCGATGGTCGGCCTGTCGCAGTCGCAGACCCGCGGCCTGCTCGAGGACGGCCTGGGCGTCATCCACCAGCTGCTGACCAGCGAGGAGCCGGTCACGTTCCAGAACGATCGCTGGACGCTGAAGGACGCGCGCCTGCACCTGCGGCCGTATTCGAATCCGCTGTTCGATGTCGCGGTCGCGGCGGTCGCCTCGCCGACCGGGCCGAAACTCGCCGGTCGGTTCGGTTGCGGGCTGCTGTCGATCGGCGCGACCACCGCGGCCGGCTTCGACGCGCTGGCGTTGCATTGGGACGTGATGGAGCAGCAGGCCGCGCACTACAAGACCGTGGTCGATCGCAACAAGTGGCGGCTGGTCGGCCTGGTGCATTGCGCGGAGACGATGGACCAGGCGTATCGCGACGTCGAATACGGGATGGCGCACTGGTTCGACTACTTCCAGGCGGTGGCGGCGTTCCCGCAGATGGCCGTGCCCGGCAGCAACATCAAGGAGATGATCGCGTTCGTCAACGAGTCGGGCTTCGGTGCGATCGGCACCCCCGACATGGTCAAGGCGCAGATCGACCGGCTGTGGGCACAATCCAAGGGTGGCTTCGGCTCGTACCTGATGCTTGCGCACAACTGGGCGAACTTCGATGCGACCCGGCGCAGCTACGACCTGATCGCGCGCCACGTGTTCCCGCATTTCCAGGGCCATCACCAGTCGACGATGCAGGCCGCTGCGCGCGCCCGCGCCGCGCGACCGGCGCTGGCCGAAGTCCACGCCAAGGCGGTCGAGGTGGCGGGGCAGAAATACGCCGCCGAAGTCGCTTCGCGGACGACCCACTGAGACCATGAGTCGGAGCGCGCCGCGGATCGTCAAGTTCGACATCGCTGCGGTCGAGGAGAGGATCGATTCTCCCCGGCCGCAGGACCGGGTTCTTGGCGACCCGAAGCGCGTCACCCGGACCGAGTTCGTCAGCACCAGCCGCGAAGTCGATGCCGGCACCTGGCGCGCCGAACCCGGTGTCTGGCGGTTCGCGTTCGCCGAGAGCCGCGACCAGTTCGTCCACGTGTTGTCAGGCCGGATCCGGCTCGGTGACGAGGCGGGCACACTCACCGAGATCGGGCCCGGCGAATCGGCCGTGATCCCGTCCGGCTTTCGCGGCACCTGGGAGGTGGTCGAGGCGGTGACGATGCGCTACGTGCTGATCGAGCGCCGCGTGCCGAAACCGCCCCGGCGTCCCGGCGAACATCCCTGAGGAGGGTCCGCCATGCGGACCGTCTCCAAGGCGTCAGAACGAGACGGTGCCCGACGCGGTGTCGACGGTGACCACCGTCTTGCCGAGCGCCCCGGCCACCGCGGCCGCGTACCGTGCGGCCCAATCCGGATCGTCGCGGAACCGACGCGCGCCGGCTGCGATCGCCACCGCGAGCACCTTGTCGGCGATCAGCACCTTGCCCGAGGCCCGCGTCGGCTCGGCCTCCAGCGTCACGAACTGTTCCTCGAGCCATCGGCGCGCGGCCTGCGGGTCCTGTGGCTCGGCCGGATGCAGTTCGAACTCGGTTCGTGCGTCGAAGCGCACGTCGATCGTCAGGGCCATGGTGTCGCTCTCGTGCGAACGGGCGCAGGTCCGCCCGGCGCCGATTATCGCGCGTTTGCCGACGTCAGGCGCCCCAGGTCACCGGCTTGCCGCCGGCGTGGGCCGCCTTCAGCAGTTCGATGAACGGATAGGCGCGTTGCGACAGCGTGACCGGGGTGCGCCGCTCCTCGTCGTTGTCGGTCGTCGTCCCGGTACCGGCGGCCGGCGGCGGGGTGCCGTTCTGCTTCTCCTCGGCGACCGCACGCTCGAGTGCGGCAATCGCCTCCGGCATCGCTTCCACGGTGATGATGCCGGGTGCTCCCGGCGCCTTGCCGACGATGCCCAGGATCCGTTCGGCGATCGGTTGTGTCATCACCACCGTGCCGGCGGCCCGTGACTTGAATTCGTACAACATCCGCGTCTCCCCAGGGGTCTGTCGGAGTATGTTTCGGCTTCACGTTTCGTCCGACCCTGGTCCGATTATCCGATGAAAGTGTCAAACCGCCGCTCGACAACCTCGATGCCACCTCGGCTGGCGGCCGCCACCCTGGCTTTGCTGCTGGGTGCCTGCACGCCGGACTACAACTGGCGCGAGATCCGGGTCGGCCCGCCGGGATACCTGGTGATGCTGCCGGGCAAGCCGACCGAGATGACCCGCACCATCAGGCTGGGTGAGATCGATGTCGCGATGACGATGCGCGGCGCACAGGTCCGAGACACCGCGTTCACGGTCGCCGAGGCGCCGCTGCCGGCGGCCGACGACGCCAGCCGCAACCGCGCGCTGAGCGCGATGCGCACCGCGATGGTCCGCAACATCGCCGGCGCCGAGACCCAGGCGACCGCGGTGCAGGTGCAGGTCGTCGATCCGTCCGGCCGCGCGACCGCGGCGGTGCCCGGCATCCGGATCGAGGTCGAGGGCACGGCCAACCGCAAGCCGGTCTCGATGGTGGCGCTGTTCGTCGGTCGTGGCGATCGGGTCTACCAGGCGGTGTCGGTGGGTCCCGACATGAACCGCGACGAGGTGTCGACCTTCGTCGGTTCGCTGCGCCTGTTGCCGTGAAGGCGGCGACCGACGCCCAGCCCGGCCCCGCGCCGATGACCACGACCCACACGCCGGTCGCCGGGTCGCTGGCGATTCGCATCTTCGCGCTGTTCGGATTCGCCTATCTGCTGTCGTACGGGCTGCGCTCGGTCAGCGCGGTGATCGCGCCGATGCTGATCAGCGACCTCGGTCTGTCACACGCCCAGCTCGGTTCACTCGGATCGGCGTATTTCCTCGGCTTCGCGGCGATGCAACTCCCGCTGGGGGTGCTGCTCGATCGCTTCGGCGCACGCCGGACCGACGCGGCGCTGCTGCTGGTGGCCGCGTGTGGCACCACGTTGTTCGCACTCGCCGACGGGTTCGCGCTGCTCTGGATCGGCCGGGCGCTGGTCGGTGCCGGCGTGTCGGCGTGCCTGATGGCCGCGTTCACCGGTTTTCGGCACTGGTACACCGAAGCCCGCCAGCCGCAACTGGCCGCGTGGATGCTGGTCGTCGGATCACTCGGCGCGTTGATCGCGACCGTGCCGGTTCAACGGGCACTGCCGGCGATCGGCTGGCGCGGGGTGTTCCTGGTCGCCTCGCTGCTGCTGGTGGCCGGTGCGATCGCGTTGTGGTGGGGGCTGCCGCGCGATCAGGAGCGGGCCAATACAAGCGCACGCGGCGAATCGCTGGGCGACACACTCGGCGGCTACCGGCTGATCTTCACCGACCGCTACTTCTGGCGCTTCGGTGTGCTCGCGGTTGTTGTCCACAGCAACTTCATCTCGCTGCAGAGCCTGTGGGCCGGCCCCTGGTTCGTCGAGGTGCTCAGGCTGTCGCCCGAGCGCTCCGCGCAGGCGCTGTTCGCGTTCAACCTGGTGCTGATGTTCAGCTTCCTGACCCTGGGCTGGCTCGCGCCCCGATTCACACGCCGCGGCTGGAGCGTCGCCCGCGTGGTCGGCTTCGGCACGCTGGGCCTGATCGCGATCGAGGCAATGATCGCGTTGCTGACGATGACGTCGGCATGGCTGCTGTGGCTGGGCCTGGCGATCGTATCCACCTGCTTCACGCTGGTCCAGACCCATGTCGGCCTGAGTTTCCCCGCCGCACTCACCGGTCGTGCATTCACCGCGTTCAACCTGCTGATCTTCGCCGGCATCTTCGTGAACCAGTGGCTGTTCGGCGTGGTCGTCGATGCCTATCGTTCGTCGGGTTTCACGACGCCGGAGGCGTTTCGTGCGACGATGGCCTCGCTGGTGGTGCTGCACCTGGCCGCACTGGGCGTGATGCTCGGCTGGCGCGTCGGCCCGGCTCGCGTCGGTGATGCGACGGCCGACGCGACATGAGAACGAGGCGTCGATGAGTGCCGCGAACGACGAGCCGTCCGATCCGTCGCCGACGTCCATGCCCGGGGCTTCGCCGCGCGAGTTCGTCGACGGCCTGCACATCCGCGAGATCGGCCCCGACGACCTGGCCGCGGAGCGTGTGTTCATCGCCGGACTGTCGCCGACGTCGCTGCGCGCCCGCACGCTCGGTGGCGCCGGCGAACCCACCGATGACCAGTTGCGTCGCCTGGTGACTCCGACGCCGCCGCGTGAAATGGTGCTCGGTGCGTTCCTGACGCCACATGCGGCCGCCGAGGTCGCGGTCCGCGAGGCATTGGATGCCCATGCGCCGGACCCGTTGCCGTCACCCGATCCGGCCAGGGCGGCGTTGCCGGCATCCGAGCGGATCATCGGCGTCGCGCGTTTCGCACCGGGCGAGAACGACGACGATGTCTGCGAGTTCGCGGTGGCGGTGACCGATCCGGCGCAGCGGCGCGGCGTCGGCCGGTCCTTGCTGACCGCGCTGATCCCGCAGGCCGCGGCCGCCGGTTATCGGGTGATCGAGGGCCAGTGTTTCGCCGACAACCAGGGCATGATCGCGCTGGCGAAGTCGCTCGGCTTCACGGTCGGCACCGATCCGCAGGACCACACGCTGTTCCGGCTGAGTCGGCCGCTGGCCTGACCCGCGATCACATGCGCGACAGGAACCTGCCCGTCACTCCCGACGATCGAGCCGTTGCGCTGCGCGCCCGTCGCGTGATCAAGATGTCGCGTTCGGCTCACGCGTACGTTCGCGGCAGCACGGAGCGCTTCTACGCGTGGATCGACGAGCACCGGATCGATGTGCCCGTCGGGCCCGCGTTGTGGATCTGCGGCGACTGCCACAGCGGCAACATCGGGCCGCTGGCCGACGCCGAAGGCCGTGTCGACGTCCAGATCCGCGACTTCGACCAGACGGTGGTCGGTCACGCCGCCTGGGACCTGCTGCGCCTGCAACTCAGCCTGGCCAGCGCGGCGCGTGGCATGGATCTCGCGGGCCAGGCCACGCTGAAGATGATCGAGGCCACGTGCCGCGGCTATGGCCGGGCACTGCTGCGCCCGGGCGCGGCCATCGACGTACCCGGATCGTTCCATCCGATGATGCGTGTATCGGTGCGACGCGCCTGGACTGCGTTGGCACGCGAGCGGCTCAAAGGTCTGCGACCGTCGTTCCCGCTCGGCAGCGACTTCTGGCCGCTGAGCGACGCGGAGACTGCCCAGGTCCAGCTGCTGTTCAGCGGCGACGAGGGCCGTGCGCGGCTGATGACCGTGTTGGGCCTGCACGGCGCCGACGATCCGGCACCCGTGATCCTCGATGCCGCGTACTGGGTCAAGGGCTGCAGCTCGCTGGGACTGCTGCGGGTGGCCGTACTGGTCGCGACCGGGCGCGCCGCGCAGGCCTGCCTCGATCACTTCGATGGCGACGCCGATCACAACACACGCGCGGGCCGGCGCGCCACCCGGGAATTCTGGAAGGCCATCGAGTCGATGGGTGATCAGGGTGTGATCCGGCTCGTCGACATCAAGGAAGCGGTGGCCTCGGTCGCCCCCTCGGTGCACGGCAACGACACGCGCGCGCTCGACGCCGCGCCGGGCAGCACACACGCGACGACGCGTGCGGCGCCGCCGGCACCGTACCTGCTCGACCAGGCGCTGCGGGTGCAGACCGGGGCGCAGGCGATGTCTCCGCACCTGGGCGACCGGATGGCCATCGGTCGCCTCGGCCGGCATACCGTGTTCCTCCGCGAACTGATGCCGCAGGACCTGAAGCCCGACTTCGCCGGACTCGGGGAGAAGCAGGCGATCGAGCTGGCGGGCTGGCTGGGGGCGATCGTCGGCCGCGCACACGGCCGGCAGTTGCGCCAGGACGACCGGCGCGCCTGGGCGGCGGCCGTCCGCCGATCCGAAACGCGCAGCCTCGACGCACCGTCGTGGACCTGGAACGCGGTGCGGGACCTGATGGCGGTGCACGAGGCCGCGTACCTCGACCACTGCCGGCGCGCGGTGCTGGTCGACGGCTGAGCGTCGGCGACCCTTAGACCAGCGCCTTGCCGCGATAGATGCTGGCGATGTCGTCGGCGACCTTGCCGACCATCCGCAGGGCCCCGGCCTCCAGGTTCCTGCCGGCGCGAGGCAGGTCGGCCATCAGGTCCGGCACGCTGCGATAGAGCTCACTTTCGGCGCAGCGGAAGTGTCGCGGATCGTCGAGCTGCCGCCAGTCGCTGCTGTACTTCGCGCCGTCGATGCTGACGTTGTCCGGTGCGCGGACGATGTCGAGTTCGACATAGGTCTCCGGTGTCAGTGCCGGGGCGCGCAGGATCGGGCGATAACCCAGCGCCCCCATGTTGATGTCGATGACCGCATCGGCGCCGCCGGCCAGCCGGCTGACGTTGCGGCCCGCACGCGCGGCCGCCGCCGACACATCGTCGCCGACCGGTTTGACCGCCACGCCGATCTCGCGCAGGCGCGCCAGCAGCGCGGCCTCGAACGTCTTGTGGATGGTCAGCTTCATCGCCCCCATCGTGGCCTTGAAGCGGTCCTGCGTCGGCCGATCGGCCAGTTGTGTCAGGTCGGGTTCACGATACGCACCCGCCGGTGTGTTCGTCACCACGCGCCGCTCGATGTCGCGTGGATCGAGATAGTGGGCATCGACGTTGGCGACCGGCAGCAGCGCGATCTCCTTCATCGCGACCAGTGGCGCACGGGTCGCGCAGCCGGACATCAGCGCGGCGGATGCGGCGACCATTTCGAGGAACGTCCTGCGGGGGCGGAGGATCATCGGGCGGGTTCGCGTCGGCGGCGGTCGGCGGGCAGGGGTGCCGGTCGGCAGGACCGTCGCAGGGTGCGAATCGGGAAAGTGGGCGAAGCGCCGACGTTACGCCGTGTTGCCGCACCGGCGCAATCGATGCGGTACCCCATGGGGATCCCCTTCGGTGGTTCTTACGGCGCGGCCTGCGGAGGGCCGCCCACACCGCGCACTTGGAACACGCGCACACCCGCGAGCACACCAATGACCAGCAGTGCAATGCCCGCCATCGTGCCCGCACCCGGCACTTGTCCGCGCAGCAGGAACGCATACGCGAGCGCCGACAGAGTCTCGAACACGATCAGTTGCCCGACGAGTGCGGTCGGCAGCAGCTTGCTGGCGCGGTTCCAGCACAACGTGCCGAGCCAGGAGGCGGTCAGCCCGATCGTCAGCATCAGGCCGACGAACTCGAGGGGTCGCGCGCCCAGTGGCCAGCGATAGTCGATCACACCACCGGCCGCAGCGAACACGCCGATCGCGATCCATCCGACCAGGGCCAGCGGCAACGTCATCAGCCCCTGGGCGGTTGCCCAGGTCGATGACAATAGGCCGGGGTGGGCGCGCAGCCAGGCGGCGTTGCGGATCGGATACCAGGTCCACGCGGCGACCGCGACCACCGCGAGCGCGGCGCCGATCGCCAGGGTCGTCCACGGTCGCCCGTCGCCGAGGTGCATCAATTCGTCGCGATTGACCAGCATGATGCCGGCGGCGATCGCGCCGAGTGGTGCGGCGAGCCTCGACCACGGCACCTTGCCCGCGCCGACGTTGCCGAACACCGAGATCACCAGCGGCAACGTGCCGATGATCATCGTCGGCAGTGGCGCACCGGCGAGCTGGATCGCGGCGGCGAGGAACGCGTAGTAGATCAGGTTGCCGACCAGCGAAAGTTTCGTCGCCTCGATCCAGTCGGCTCGTTGCAGCCGCATGATCCGATCGCGGTCGAGCCAGGCCAGCGGCAGCGCGATCAGGCCGAACGCGAGGTAACGCCCGACCGACAGAATCGCCGCCGGATACTCGGGCAGCAGCACCGGCGCGATGAAGACCAGCCCCCACATCAGGCCGGCGGCCAGCGCGAAGGCGACGCCCTGGATCAGCACACGTGCCCCGCCCGCGTGATCGCGGGCCCGGCGGCCCGATCGACGACGGTGATGCGTGCGCCGATGATCAGGAGAATCGCCAGATGCCCGGCAGGTGGGGTCGGGTGCCGTCGACCTCGTACAACCCGTTGGCCTGGTTGTGTGTGTTCTTCGCCGCTTCCGCGAAGTCGAGCACCGGCGCCAGGCAGGTGTCGCGACCCGCACACGTCTCGGCCCAGGCATCCCGATCGCGCTCGGCGAACCGTGTCGCCAGCAGCCGGATCGTCCGCGGCCAGGTGGTCGAGTCGTACTGGTCGGCCGCGTGCAGCAGGTCCGACATGCCGATCACCGACAGCAGCTCGGCATAGAACTTCGGCTCGAGGGCACCGACCGCGACGAAACGATCGTCGGCGCAGCGATAGACGCGATAGAACGGCACCGAGCCGTCGAGCAGGTTGGAGGCCCGCTGCAGCGACCAGACGCCGCCGGCGATCATGCCGTAGAACATCGGCGTCAGGCAGACGGTGCCGGCGAGGATGCTGGTGGTCACCTCGCCGCCCCGTCCGTCGATCGAACGTCGGACCAGCCGGGCGAGCACACCGACCAGCAGCGACATCGCGCCGCCGCCGAAATCGGCGACCAGGTTCAGCGGCGGCACCGGGGTGTCCGCGTGGCCGATCGCAGACAACGCACCCGACAGCGCCAGGTAGTTGATGTCATGACCGGCGCGTGGCGCGAGCGGGCCGGCGTCCCCCCAGCCGGACAGGCGCCCGATCACCAGTCGTGGCGTGTGGTCGAGCAGGTCGACCGGCGCGAAGCCGAGCCGTTCGAGCACACCGGGCCGGAAGCCCTCGAGCAACACGTCGGTAATCTCGAGCATTGCGGCGAGTCGTGCCTTGTCGGCCGGCTGCTTCAAGTCGAGTGCGAGCGTTTCCTTGCCGTCGTTCAGGAAGTCGTAGCGAGGCGGCAGCACCACGCCGAGCCCGGGATCGTTCGGCGGACTGACCCGGATCACCCGCGCGCCAAGGGCACGCAACACCTGGCCGGCGAACGGCACCGGGCCGATCGCGTGCAGTTCGACGACGGTCAGGCCGGCGAGCGGACCCGGTGTCGCGGCTTCGTCGCCGCTCGAAGCGAGCGACGCCGTGGTCACTTGAACTTCACACTCGCCGATGGCGTGCCGACGCCGGGCAGCCCTTCGTATCGGACCGTGACCGCGAGCCCCGGCTTCGGCGGCAGCAGCTTCGTGAACGAACCCAGCGACAGCAGCTCGCCGCCCTTGAGCGTGATGCCCTGCGCCTTCAGTTCCTTCGCCAGCCAGATCACCGCGTTCAGCGGATGGCCGAGGATGCCGGCACCCTTGCCTTCGTCGATCGTGTTGCCGTCGCCGTCGACGAGTTTCACCGTCATCGTCGCCAGTGCGTCGATCGCGGCCTTGTCGTCGGCGGCAAGCTGGAACGGCTCGCCGAGCACGCCGAGCCGCGGCCCGACGTTGATCAGCTGGATCGCCGGGCCGGCGATCTTCGACGGATCCAGGAACATCAGGTCCGGCAGTTCCATGAACGGGTAGTAGCGCCGGATCTGCCTGGCGACCGCCTGCACGTCCTGTGCGTCATGGATGCCGGGTCCTGCGACCTCGACCACGATGTCGGCTTCGTAGAGCGGCCGCGCGCCGAACTTCGCCGGCACTTCGGCGCCGCTCCGGATGAACGTCTTCTCGAACATCACACCGGCCAGCGGGTGCGGCGTCGAGAAGCGCTGCTGGACCGCCGGGTTGGTCAGCCCGGCCTTGTAGCCGGTGATCGGTCCCTGCGACTTGACCAGTGCCTGCGCGAGCTTGCGCGCGCCGCAGCGCGCGTCCTCCAGCGTCAGCGACGGTTCGGGATTGGTGATCGGTTCGAGGGCGACGTATTTCTGGGCGATCGTCGCGGTTTCGTCGTCGGTCAGGCACGCGGCCTGGCCGAGGCTCGGGGCGAGGGCCAGCACACACGAGGCGGCGAGCAGGCGAGTGGACATGGGTCGGACCTTTCTGGACGGTGCCGGGACGTTCGGCGCCGGGCGCCAAGCATAGCAGTGGGCGCGTGTCGTCGGCGTTCGCAGGACCGGCGGTGCGTCGCGAGACCGCGCACCACGAGGCCGGGGCCGCGCCGCGCTGGACGCTCCTGCGGTCTCGTGTGACACTTGTCGGTTCGGACCGGCGCTCGGCAAGGCCGTGTGTGGTCCCGGAATCGCAACGTGACTTCGCCGCCGGTGGTACCACCCCCGGACCGTGAAGCATGCGGCGCCGCGACGTACGGCGCCCACCGAGGAGGAGACGCCATGCTTCCACAGCAGCGCGCGCACATCCGCACGGTGATGGAGGTCGCCGAGGGGGGGCTCGACGCGCCCAACGCACGGGTGCACGACGAGATCATCCGCGCCTCCTGGTCCCGTTGTGTGCACCAGCACCGGCTCGATCCGACCCGGATGCAGGAGGCGGTGATCCTGCCGGCGCCCGAAGTGCGCGACCACCAGGATCGCATCGAGGAGTTCCTGCACATCGCGCGCCTCGGCATGGAGTCGATGTACCAGCAGGTCGCCGGGCTGGGCTACTGCGTGCTGCTGACCGACGCCCACGGGGTCACCGTCGACTTCATCGGTGACCTGCAGCTCGACAGCAGCCTGCGTCGCGCCGGGCTGTACCTGGGCGCGGACTGGAGCGAGGAACACGCCGGCACCTGCGGCGTGGGCACCGCGATCGCCACCGGGCAGTCGCTGACCGTGCACCTGGCCGATCACTTCGATGCGACCCACATTCCGCTGACCTGCACCACCGCGCCGGTGTTCGACCCGGCCGGTTCACTGACCGCGATCCTCGACATCTCGGCGCTGAGCAGCCCGCACCACAAGGAGAGCCAGCACCTGGCGCTGCAGATGGTGCGCATGTACGCCAGCAACATCGAGAACGCGACCTTCCTCGCGCGCCATCGCGGCGACTGGATCGTCAAGCTCAGCGGCGCCCCGCAGTTCCTCGACCTCAATCCCGAGTACCTGCTGGCGATCGATGCCGCCGGCCGCGTGATCGGGCACAACCGGCGCGCGCAGCTGCTGCTCGAGGGGCAATGGCCGGCGCCGATCATCGGCATGTCGTTCGACCGCCTGTTCGACGCCACGGCGGGTGACCTGGTCCGGTTCAATGCGGCCCGGTCACCCGACCAGCGTGCGGTGACACTCGCCGGCAGCGGGCGGGTGCTGTTCATGCTCGCCTCGCCACCGCCGGTGCGCATCGCCGCCGGCACCGCGTCGCCCGCGCCGGATCGCAAGCCGCCGGCGGCGCTGGCGGCACTGACCGGTGGCGACCCGGTGCTCGCGCGGCAGATCGAACGGGCGTCGCGTTTCGTCAATTCGCCGGTCAGCGTGCTGCTCACCGGCGAGACCGGCACCGGCAAGGAACACTTCGCCAAGGCATTGCACCAGGCCAGCGAACGTCGCCGGCGGCCGTTCGTCGCGGTCAACTGCGCGGCGATCCCGGAGTCGCTGATCGAGAGCGAGCTGTTCGGTTACCTGCCCGGGAGTTTCTCCGGCGCCGGGGCCAAGGGCAAACGCGGCCTGATCCAGGAGGCCGATGGCGGGACGCTGTTCCTCGACGAGATCGGCGACATGCCGCGCAGCCTGCAGCCGCGGCTGCTGCGGGTGCTCGCCGAACGCGAGGTGCTGCCGCTGGGCGCGACCCGGGCGGTCGCGGTCAACATCCGCGTCGTCGCGGCCACCCACTGCGACCTCGAGACACTGGTGCGCGAGGGCCGGTTCCGCGACGACCTGTACTACCGGCTCAACGGCGCCCACATCAGGCTGCCGCCGCTGCGTGAACGCCGGGACTTCGCCTGGCTGGTGCAGCGGATGCTCGAGCAGGCCGGCGAGGAAGCCGGCATCGCGCCGCCGCGGCTGTCGGCGCATGCGAACGAACTGCTGCATGCCCATCGCTGGCCGGGCAACCTGCGTGAACTGCGCAACGCGATCGACTATGCGTGTGCGCTGAGCCGCGACGGACTGATCGATGCCGGTGATCTGCCGGACAGCCTGTCGGGCATCGCGTCGGGCGCGCGCGACGCGGGACACACGGCGCGGTCGCAGGCCGCGCAGGGCGCGCCGTATGCGGAGGTCGTCGGGGCGACGGACGACGCGTCGCTCGTGGCGACCGGCGGGGCGATCGGTGTTGCGGCCGGTGGCGCGGCCGGTGACCCGGCTGATGGCGCGGCCGATGGGGCGGCCCACCTGGTCCAGGCGCTGCGTGCGGCCCGCTGGAACGTCAGTGCGGTCGCCCGGCAGTTCGGTGTCTCGCGGGTCACGTTGTACCGGCGCATGCAGCGTCACGGGATCGAATCGCCGAACCGGACCGATCACACCTGATCCCGCTGGACAGGTGTCACGCCTGTCGCCGTGACACCTGTTGCGTCCCGAACGGTGAATCCGCCGGCTGGCGCCGCGGCGTGTGTGTCGAATCAATCACTTGCCCGGTTCCGTGTCGCCCTGCCCGCATGGCACGAGTCTTGTTCCTCCGTCACGCCGCAGTACGCATCGAACAACAGGAGGAGACATGAACACGATCCACACGAGGGCATCGATCCGAAGGCATGCGCTGGCCGCCGCGGCGGCCCTGGCCGCATCGATCGCGTCGCCCGCCGCCGCCGACGTGCAGACCGCAGGGCTCGCCGATCCGCAGAACTGGCCGCAGTACCACCGCACCTACAACGCCTGGCGCTACAGTCCGCTCGACCAGATCAACAAGGGCAACGTCCAGAAGCTGAAGGTGGCCTGGGTGCACCAGCCCGGCACGATCACCCACGGCCTGCAGGCGACCCCGATCGTGATCGACGGCGTGATGTATTCGATCGCCGCCGACAACAACGTGTTCGCGCTGGATGCCGCCACCGGCAAGGTGTTGTGGCGCTACACCCCGAAGCTCGATCCGATCGTCAAGGAGGTGTTCTACGCGGCGGCGAGCCGCGGCGTCACCGTCGGCCGGGGCAAGGTGTTCGTCGGCACACTCGACGGACGGTTCGTCGCGCTGGACCAGAAGACCGGCAAGGAGATGTGGTCGACGCAGCTGACCAACCTGAAGGCCGAATACGGGGCACTGTTCTCGTCGCCACCGCAGCTCGCCGGCGACATCCTGTTCGGCGGCACCACCGGCGGCGACCAGCCGATCGTGGGCCGGATCTTCGCGGTCAATGCCGACACCGGTGCGCGTGTGTGGACGTTCGAGATCCCGCGCGACGATCCGAAGAGCTGGCCGGGCGACAGCCGCAGGAAAGGCGGCGGCTCGGCGTGGCTGCCGGGCACCTACGATCCGACCACCGAAACGATCTACATCGGCACCAGCAACGCGTCGCCCGACTTCAACCGCGAGGATCGGATGGGCGACAACCTGTACACCGCGACGGTGCTCGCGCTCGACCCGAAGTCGGGCAAGGTCAAGTGGCATCGCCAGGAGGTGCCCAACGACACCTGGGACTTCGACGCGGCCTACGAATCGCTGCTGGTGCCCGACGGGCGCACCGGCAAGGCGTCGCTGGTGCACCTGAACAAGAACGGCTTCGTCTACGTGATGGACAAGGACGACGGCTCGATCCGCAACGCCTGGCAGTACGCGGAGAACATGAACTGGGCCAAGGGGGTCGATCCGAAGACCGGCCTGCCGATCGACCCGGTCTATCCGGAGACCAGCCAGACCAAGCTGCATTGCCCGAACCTGCTCGGCGCACGCAGCTGGAACCACGGCGCGTACAACCCGACGACCCGGCTCTGGTACTCACACGGCATGGAGGTCTGCAATCACGTGACCAGCGCCAAGCAGGAGCAGGTGCCCGGGATCGGCGGCTTGTCGCTCGGGCTGTCGGACATCAAGCTGACCGATCCGCCGGGCAAGAAGGCCGACGGCTGGCTCGCCGCGTTCGACCCGCTGACCGGCAAGACCGCGTGGAAGGTGCGCTACGAGATGCCGCCGCTCAGTTCGGTGCTGGCCACCGGTGGCGGGCTGGTGTTCACCGGCGACATGCGCGGCATGCTCTACGCCTACGACGCCGACAACGGCAAGGAGCTGTGGCGCTTCAGTGCCGGCTCCGGTGCGCGCGGCGGACCGGTCAGTTATTCGGTCAACGGCAAGCAGTACATCGCGATCCCGACCGGACTCGGCTCGCATGCACCGGGTTTCCTGACCGGCGCGTTCCCGCAGATCCGCGACCTGCCGGGCGGGGCGGCGATCATCACCTTCACGCTCGAATGAACGCGCTGGTCCGTCCCTGCGTGGCGCTGGTCGCGGTGGCCGCGACCCACGCCGCGATCGCCGAGGCGCCGCCGTTCGACCTGGACGACGGCGCCCGGATCGCGCGCGGCAAGGCTCGCTTCGCGTCGACCTGCGCGGCCTATTGCCACGGCGCCGAGGGCATCGGCGGGCGCGCCCCCAGCTTCAAGGGCAATCCGCACTTCACGCCCGACGCCGCGTTCAAGACGATCACCGAAGGCCGCCGCGGCGCCTCGGACGTGATGCCGCCGTGGGGCAACGCGTTCACACCGGAGCAGATCTGGGAACTGGTCGCGTACCTGAAGCTGCTGAGCGTGCAACCCGCGCCATGAGGCCCGTGTGATGACCCGGATCACGTTGCACGGCCATGCGGTGTACACCGAAGGCTCGTTGCCGCGGGTCGGGGCCGCGGCGCCGAAGCTGTCGCTGACCTCGTCGCGGCTGACCGATGTCGGTCTGGACGACTTCGGCCACACGCGCAAGGTGCTGTACGTCGTGCCGAGCCTGGAGACCTCGTTGTGTGCACCCGCGGTGCGCCGGATCGCGGGACTGGTACGGCATCTGGCCGACACCGCGTTGCTGCTGGTCTCGGCCGACCTGCCGTTCGCGAGCCAGCGCCTGTGCGACAGCTTCGGCCTGGCAAGTGCGGTCGCGCTGTCGACGTTCCGCAACCCGGCGTTCGCGCGCGGGTGGGGTGTGCAGATCGTCAGCGGCCCGATGCGCGGCCTGCCGGCGCAGGCGCTGTTCGCGCTCGGCGCGGATCATTCGGTGCTGCACGCGCAACTGGTGCGCGAACTCGATTCGGAGCCGGACTACGCGGCGGTCGCCGAGGCGCTCGACCCGGCTTCGATCCCGGTGGCGGACCGGCCGACGCGGGCCGGGTGCCACCCGCGGGGCGCACCGGGATCATGACGAACACACCATCGATTCCCGCCGCGGCCGGCGCGCGCGGAGCGACGATCGGCATCATCGCCAATCCGGTGTCGGCACACGACATCCGCCGGGTGATCGCCAACGCGAACAGCCTGCAGGTGGCCGACCGGGTCAACATCGTGCTGCGGGTGCTGGCGGCCGCCGGCAGCATGGGCGTGAACCGGGTGCTGATGATGCCCGACAAGGGCGGCATCCGTGCGATGCTCGCGCGCGGGCTGGAGCGCGAGGCGAGCCTGCACCACCACTTCCCGACGGTCGAGTTCCTGCCGATGGCGGTGACCTCGACCGTCGACGACACGTTCCTCGCCGCGCGACGGATGCGCGAGGCCGGCGTGGCCGCGATCGTCGTGCTCGGCGGCGACGGCACCCATCGTGCGGTGGCCCGCGAATGCGGCGACGTGCCGATCGCCGGGTTGTCGACCGGCACCAACAACGCGTTCCCGGAGATGCGCGAGCCGACGATCACCGGGCTCGCGGTCGGCCTGTACGCCTCGGGCCGGCTGTCGGCGACGCAGGCGCTCGCCGGCAACAAGATCCTCGAGGTGTCACTCGACGGCGGTTCGCGCCGCGACATCGCGCTGGTCGACGCGGTGACCTGCGTCGACCGGACGATCGGCGCACGCGCGCTGTGGAAGACCGAGAACCTGAAGTCGCTGTTCGTCACCTATGCCGATCCGGAGGCGATCGGCATGTCGGCGATCGCGGGGCTGCTGCATCCGGTCGGGCGGCGCGATCGGGGCGGACTCGCGGTCGAACTCACCGACGACCCGGCGCGGCGGCAGTTCACGCTGCAGGTGCCGATCGCACCCGGGATGATCCGGCCGGTGGGCATCGGCCGCTGGCAGGTGATGGACCCCGACCAGGTGTTCGTGATCGAACGTTCGGCCGGCGTGCTCGCGGTCGACGGTGAACGCGAGATCGAGTTCGACACCGGCGACGCGGTGACGATCGCGTTGCGTGAACAGGCTTTCAGGACCGTGGACGTCTCGCGCTGCATGCAGGTCGCGGCCGCGCAGGGACTGTTCCGCGTCGATCAGGCGCCCGGCGGTTGAGGGCAGTGCAAACCCCCACGACGTAGGAGGCACGACATGGCTGGCAATCCGTTTCCGTTGAGCAGGGAAGAACTGCTCCGGGCGTACC
>CADEEH010000002.1:0-27525 GCA_902826305.1 uncultured Burkholderiales bacterium | reverse complement strand
ACCTGGCCGCGGTGTGGAACCTGCCGGTGCTCTTCGTCGTCGAGAACAACGGCTACGCCGAGTCGACCTCGCGCGACTACGCGGTCGCTGTCGACAGCTACGTCGATCGCGCCGCCGGTTTCGGCATGCCGGGTGTGACCGTCGACGGCACCGACTTCTTCGCGGTCTACGAGGCCGCCGGCGAGATCATCAGGCGTGCCCGCGACGGCGGCGGGCCGACGCTGCTCGAATGCAAGATGGTCCGCTTCCACGGCCACTTCGAAGGCGACGCGCAGACCTATCGCGGCAAAGGTGAACTCGACGACATCCGCAAGAACAAGGACTGCCTGAAGAAGTTCGCGGCGATGGTGACCAAGGCCGACGTGATCGGCAAGAGTGAACTCGACGAGATCGACAAGGACGTGCTCGCGCTGATCGACAAGGCGGTCAGGCTCGCCAAGGAGGCGCCGTCACCGACCGCCGCCGACCTGCTCACCGACGTCTACGTCAGCTATTGACGCGCGCGCGAACGAAAGGAATCGACATGGCTCGCAAGATCAGCATGAAACAGGCGATCAACGAAGCGCTCGACCAGGAAATGTCGCGCGACCCGTCGGTGATCGTGATGGGTGAGGACATCGTCGGCGGCGCGGGAAGCCCCGGCGAGATGGACGCGTGGGGCGGGGTGCTCGGCGTCACCAAGGGCCTGTACGCGAAACACGGCGACCGGCTGATGGACACACCGCTGTCGGAGTCGGCGTACGTCGGTGCGGCGATCGGTGCGGCGGCCTGCGGTATGCGCCCGGTGGCCGAACTGATGTTCATCGACTTCATGGGGGTGTGTTTCGACCAGATCTTCAACCAGGCCGCGAAGTTCAAGTACATGTTCGGCGGCAAGGCCGAAACCCCGGTGGTGATCCGCGCGATGGTCGGCGCCGGATTCCGCGCCGCCGCGCAGCACAGCCAGATGCTGACGCCGCTGTTCACGCACATCCCCGGGCTGAAGGTGGTCTGTCCGTCGACGCCGTACGACACCAAGGGGCTGCTGATCCAGTCGATCCGCGACAACGACCCGGTGATCTTCTGCGAACACAAGAACCTGTACGGCTTCGAAGGCGAGGTCCCCGAAGGGTCGTACGCGATCCCGCTCGGCGAGGCGAACGTCGTGCGCGACGGCAAGCACTGCTCGATCGTCACCTACGGCCTGATGGTGCACCGGGCGCTCGAGGCCGCGGCGACGCTGGCCAAGGAAGGTGTCGAGTGCGAGGTGATCGACCTGAGGACCCTGTCGCCGCTGGACATCGACACCGTGCTGGAGAGTGTCGAGAAGACCGGCCGCCTGGTCTGCGTCGACGAGGCCAATCCCCGCTGCAACATCGCCACCGACATCTCGGCGCAGGTCGCGCAACGTGCGTTCAAGGCGCTGAAGGGACCGATCGAGATGGTGACCGCGCCGCACACGCCGGTGCCGTTCTCGCCGGTGCTCGAGGACCTGTACATCCCGAGTGCACAGGCGATCGCGGATGCGGCGCGTCGCACGGGCGCGAAGGGGAAACACTGACATGTCCGCCATCACCCCGATCGTGATGCCCAAGTGGGGGCTGGAGATGCGCGAGGGCACGATCGTCGACTGGCTCGTCGAGGAGGGCGCGCGGATCGCGGTCGGCATGCCGATCCTCGACGTCGAGACCGACAAGATCTCGAACTCGGTCGAGGCGCCCGACCCGGGCCTGCTGCGGCGGCGGATCGCCCGCGCGGGTGACCTGCTGCCGGTGAAGGCGCTGCTCGGGGTGCTCGCCGAGCCGGACGTGCCCGACGCGGCGATCGACGCGTTCATCGCCGGCTACGTGGTGCCCGCGGCCGGTGATGACGCGGACGAAGGCGAGTCCGCGTACCGGTTCATCGAGGTCGACGGACTGCGGCTGCGTCATGCACGCAAGGGCGCGGGCGAGGGCACGCCGGTGCTGTTCATCCACGGCTTCGGCGGCGACCTGGACAACTGGCTGTTCAACCTGGATGCACTCGGCGAGACGAATCCGGTGATCGCACTCGACCTGCCCGGCCACGGGCAGTCCGACGTGCGCCTGCCGGGGGCGAGCATCGGTGCGCTGGCCGCCGTGGTCGCGCGGTTCATGACCGCGATCGAGGTGCCGCGTGCCCACCTGGTCGGGCATTCGATGGGTGGCGCGATCGCCGCGCAGCTCGCGCTTGATGCCGGCGACCGGGTCGCGTCGCTGTCGCTGATCGGCTCGGCCGGTTTCGGCGCGGAGATCAACCGCGGCTACATCGACGGCTTCGTGTCGGCGCCGTCGCGACGCGAACTGAAGCCGGTGCTCGAGCAGCTGTTCGCCGATCCGACGCTGGTCAACCGGCAACTGGTCGACGACGTGCTGAAGTACAAGCGGCTCGACGGCGTCGCGGCGCTGCTGCACACGCTGGCCGACGGCGTCTTTCCGCGCGGTGAACAGGCCGAGCAGCCGGGGCGAAGGCTCGACGGCGTCACGCCACCGCTGCTGCTGATCTGGGGGCGCGAGGACCGGATCGTGCCGGCCGCCCACGCGGCGCACGCCCCGAAGGGTGCGAAGGTCGAGGTGCTCGACGGCGCAGGGCACATGGTGCAGATGGAGAAGGCCGGTGAGGTCAACAAGCTGCTGAAGGCGCAGGTGGCGGGCTGAGCGGTTGCTCTGCCGTCGGCGACCCGGGGTCGCCGACGGTAGACTTCGCGGATGACCCTGGACAGCGTTCGCACGTTCCTCGCCGAACACGCCCCCGATCTCGAGATCGTCGAGACCCCGATCCGCACCGCGACCGTCGCCGAGGCGGCCCACGCCCACGGCGTGGCGCCAGCGCAGATCGCCAAGACGTTGTCGTTGTGGCTGGGTGACCAGGTGATCCTGCTCGTCCTGGGCGGTGATGCGAGGCTCGACAACCGCAAGTTCAAGGACCGCTTCAAGACCAAGGCGAAGATGCTGGACGCCGAGGCGGTGGTCCGCTGGACCGGTCATCCGGTCGGCGGGGTCTGCCCGTTCGGCCTGGCACACGACCTGCAGATCTTCGCCGATGTCACGCTGAAGCGATTCGACGTCGTGTTGCCGGCGGCGGGATCGACCCACGCGGCACTTCGGGTCGCGCCGGATCGACTGGTCGCGCTGGTCGGTGCGCAGTGGGTGGACGTCGCGCAGGAGGGTTGAACACGGTCCGGCGCGGTGACGTCGATCGGGCGTCCGTCAGGCACGGAAACGCTCTCGCCTTCAGCTTGCGTTCAGCCCGCCTTCAACGCCCTTCGATACTGCACCGCCTCGGCCAGATGGGCCTGCAGGATCACGTCCGCGCCGGCCAGGTCCGCAATCGTCCGTGCGATCCTGAGCACGCGATGCGCGGCGCGTGCCGACCAGCCGAAACGTGCGATCACCGCGGACAACATCGATCGGGACGCATCGTCGATCGCACAGAAGCGATCGAGGCGTGCGACATCGAGCCGTGCATTGAGCATCCGCTGGCGCGCCTGGGCCCGTGCCCGCGCCGCGACGACCCGCGTCGCGACCGTCGCGCTCGTTTCACCCGTGGGCAATCGCAACAGGTCGTCCTCCGGCACCGCGGCCACGTCGATCTGCAGGTCGATCCGGTCCATCAGCGGACCGCTGATGCGGCCCTGGTAACGCAGCACCTGCTCGGGTGTGCAGCGGCAGGTCCGCTTCGGATGGCCGAGGTAACCGCACGGGCACGGGTTCATCGCGGCGATCAGCTGGAACCGCGCCGGGAAGTCGGCCTGGCGCGCGGCACGCGACACGGTGACCTTGCCGGTCTCCAGCGGCTCACGCAGCGCCTCGAGGACGCGGCGGTCGAACTCGGGCAGTTCGTCGAGAAAGAGTGTGCCGTGATGCGCCAGCGAGATCTCGCCGGGCAACGGACCGGCGCCGCCGCCGACCATCGCCGCCGCACTCGCGGTGTGATGCGGCGCGCGGTACGGGCGCAGTTTCCATCGCCCCGGATCGAAGCGACCGACCAGCGACAGCACCGTCGCCGATTCCATCGCCTCGTCCTCGTCGAGCGCCGGCAGCAGGCCGCCGAAACGTTGCGCGAGCATGCTCTTGCCGGCACCGGGCGGACCGACCATCAGCAGGCTGTGGCCGCCGGCGGCGGCGATCTCGAGGGCACGTTTGGCGGCGAGGTGGCCCTTGACGTCGGCCAGGTCGTCGAACGCGACCACCGGAGGGCCGGCATCGGCACGGCTGCCCGGGGCGCGGGCCGCGGGCGAGGGCGGGGCCGAGGGCGATAGCGAGGCCGCGTCGGTGTCGGCGACGTCCGGATTGGTCGCCGCGTCATCGCACCCTTCGGCCGGCACGGATCGGCGCGCCTGCCGTCCCGACCCGCCCGGGCGACCGCCGCGTTTGCCGGCCGCCGCCTTGGCACCGAGCGCCACGCAGGCCTCGGCCAGCGTCGCCAACGGGAGGGTGTCGACGCCGTGCACCAGCCGTGCCTCGGCCTGGTTGTCCCTGGGCAGCAGCAGCCGGCGTGCCGGCGCATCCCGGACCAGTGCCAGCGCCATCGCGAGCACCCCACGAATCGGCCGTACTTCGCCCGAGAGTGAGAGCTCACCTACGGCTTCGATGCCGTCCAGACTGGACGCCGGGATCTGTTCGGTGGCGGCCAGGATGCCGAGTGCAATCGGCAGGTCGAAGCGACCGGACGCCTTGGGCAGGTCGGCCGGCGCCAGGCTGACGGTGATCCGTCGGTTGGGGAAGTCGAAACCGCAGTGGAGCAGCGCCGCGCGAACCCGCTCGCGGCTTTCGCGGACTTCAGCCTCCGGCAGGCCGACGACGTGGAAGGCCGGCAGACCGGTGCCGACATGGGTCTCGACCGATACCGGCGGGGCGTTGAGCGCGACTAGTCCGCGGCTTCGAACCACCGCCAGCGACATCACTCACCGTCCGGGCCTGATCAGCGCGGCTGCTGGCCGAGCCGTTCCTCGAGCCGGCGGACCTGGTCCTCCAGCGCCACCGCCCGCGCCTGCAGCGCCTTGAGCAGGTCGGTCTGCACGTCGAACTCCTCGCGGGTGACCAGTTCCAGCCGCTGGAAGGTCTGGCCGAGCAGGGCCTTGACGTTGCGCTCGATGTCCTCGGCCGGGCTCTGGCGGATCAGCTCGGACAGCCGCCGCTGCAGCTCGCTCAGGAAGTTGTTTTGATCGAACGCCATGACGAAATCAGTCTAGCACGCGACATTTCCGCCGCTGCAGGGGTGGATTCAGCCGTCCGGACGATGCAGAAGGTGTGTCGAAAGGCAATTCCTGTCGGCCGCCGCACCCGGGCTGTGCGCACGCCCGTGGTGCACCTGTTCGGTGCGCCGACCTGCGGGTCACCCCTGGTTTTGGTGCATTAAGGCCATGCTGCGCCTGCAAACATCTGGCACAGGAAATGCTGAAAGGCCCCGGGCGTCATCCGATCGCAATGATTCCAACGACCAACAACCAGGGGTACTCAATGAAGAAAATGCTTCTTGCCGCCAGCGTCGCCGCCGCGTGCACGAGTTATGCGGGGGCGCTGCAGGCCCAGCAGAAGGCTGATTCCGAGCACACGTTCACCGGCAACTTCACGCTGGCATCCGAGTACCGATATCGCGGCATCGCGCAGACCAACTCGAAGCCGGCGGTGCAGGGCGGATTCGACTACGGTCATGCCAGCGGCATCTATCTCGGCACCTGGGCCTCGAACGTCTCCTGGCTGTCGGATGCCGGAGCCGGGGCGGTCAGCAACAGCCTCGAGTGGGACTTCTACGGCGGCTACAAGGGCACCATCGGCGACTTCGGCTACGACGTCGGCCTGCTGTACTACTGGTACCCGGGCACCTACCCCGGCGGCTTCGTGAAACCGAACACCACCGAGATCTACGGTGCGGTCACCTGGCAGATGCTGACCCTGAAGTACTCGCACTCGCTGACCAACATCTTCGGCTTCGCCGACAGCAAGGGCTCCGGTTACCTCGACCTGACCGGCAACTTCGATCTCGGCGACGGCTACACGCTGGTCGGCCACATCGGCCACCAGACGATCGCCAGTTCCAACGATCCGCTGCGCGGCGCCTGCAGCGGCAGCAACGCCAGCTACACCGACTACAAGGTCGGCGCGACCAAGGAGTTCTTCGCCGTCACCTGGGGCCTGTCGTACATCGGCACCAACGCGAAGGGTGACACCGGCGAGTGCTACCGCAACGCGTTCGGCAAGGACATGGGCCGTGGCACGGTCGTGTTGTCCGCATCCAAGACGTTCTGAGTGTCGATCGCGCGAGGGCCGCGGCAGCGCGGCCCTGCGCATCCGGAGATTTACATGAAATTGCTCACTGCGATCATCAAGCCGTTCAAGCTCGACGAGGTGCGCGAGGCCTTGTCGGCGATCGGCGTACAGGGCATCACCGTCACCGAGGTCAAGGGCTTCGGACGGCAGAAGGGCCACACCGAGTTGTATCGGGGCGCCGAATACGTCGTCGACTTCCTGCCGAAGGTCAAGATCGAGGCGGCGGTCGCCGAGGAACTGGTCGATCGCGCGATCGAGGCGATCGAGAGCTCGGCCCGCACCGGCAAGATCGGCGACGGCAAGATCTTCGTGTACGACCTGCAGCAGGTCGTCAGGATACGGACCGGCGAAACCGGTAATCAGGCGCTTTGAGGCGACCTGGACTCGCAAAACTGAAGGACTCCACCATCATGCTCCGATTGACCCGAATCCTGTCCCTGACGCTGGCGCTGATCCTGGCGCCGCTGGTCGTGACACCGTCACCTGCGTGGGCGCAGCAGGCGCCGGCGGCCGAGAAGGCCGCGGATACACCCGCTGCCGCCGCGTCGGCCGACGCCAAGAAGGACGAAGCGGCCCCGGCCGAAGCGGCCGCCGCCGCCGCGACCCCGCCCAAGCCGAACAAGGGCGACACCGCCTGGATGACCGTCGCCACCGCGCTGGTCATCCTGATGACGGTGCCGGGCCTGGCGCTGTTCTACGGCGGGCTGGTCCGCAGCAAGAACATGCTCTCGGTGCTGATGCAGGTGTTCGTCACCTTCTCGCTGATCCTGGTCCTGTGGGTCATCTACGGCTACGCGTTGGCCTTCGGAGGCGACGGGAAGTTCTTCGGCACCTTCGACAAGGTGTTCCTCAAAGGCGTCACGATCGACACCGTCGCGGCCACGTTCAGCAAGGGGGTCTACATCCCTGAGCTGACCTTCGTCGCGTTCCAGGCGACGTTCGCGGCGATCACCGTCGGCCTGATCGTCGGCGCCTTCGCCGAGCGCGTCCGGTTCTCCGCGGTGCTGGTGTTCGGCGTGCTCTGGTTCACGTTCTCGTACATCCCGATCGCCCACATGGTCTGGTATTGGGCCGGCCCGGATGCGATCACCAACGACGAGACGCTGAAATCCGTGCAGGCGGCCGCGGGCTGGCTGTGGGAGAAGGGCGCGCTCGACTTCGCGGGTGGCACGGTCGTGCACATCAACGCCGGCATCGCCGGTCTGGTCGGTGCCTACATGGTCGGCAAGCGGATCGGCTACGGCCGCGAAGCGATGGCCCCGCACTCGCTGGTGATGACGATGATCGGTGCCTCGCTGCTGTGGGTGGGCTGGTTCGGCTTCAATGCCGGCTCCAACCTCGAGGCCAACGGCCTGACCGCGCTCGCGTTCCTGAACACGCTGATCGCCACCGCAGCCGCCGTGTTGTCGTGGACGCTCGGCGAGTGGATGAGCAAGGGCAAGCCGTCGATGCTCGGCTCGGCCTCCGGTGCGGTCGCCGGCCTGGTCGCGATCACCCCGGCCTGCGGCTTCGTCGGCATCGGTGGCGGGCTGGTGATCGGCCTGATCGCCGGCCTGATCTGCCTGTGGGGTGTCAACGGCCTCAAGCGGATGCTCGGCGCGGACGACTCGCTGGACGTGTTCGGTGTACACGGCGTCGGTGGCATCACCGGTGCGCTGCTGACGGGCGTGTTCGCCGCGCCCTCGCTCGGTGGCGTCGGCATCTACGACTACATCAAGGATGCCGCCAGCCCGGACTACGACATCGCCGCGCAGGTCTGGATCCAGGCCCAGGGCGTGCTGACCACACTCGTCTGGTCGGCGGTGGTTTCGCTCGTCGCGTTCAAGCTGGTCGACATGATCATCGGTCTGCGTGTTCCGGAAGACGAGGAGCGCGAAGGCCTCGATATCGCCTCCCACGGCGAAACGGCCTACCACACCTGAGGCCTGCGGCGGCCGCCCCTCCCTCCGGCCGCCTTCGCCTCCCGCGCCGGCCGCCCGCAACGGGCGGTCCTCCACCGGCGCGGTCCCCCAGCCAGCGATGGCGCCCCGGCTCGATGCCGGGGTTTTCTTTTGGGTCGACCGGGCCACGACCGGGTCACGGCGAACGACAACCACACACCCGAGATCGCCGCCCCGTGGCGTCGGGGCGCCGGGCCAACTTCGCGGCCGCGCCGGGGCCGGCCCGGTACAATGAGGCGCAATCGACCCGTGCCCGGTCCGCTTGTCCCAGTGCCCGTCGACCCGGACGCAGCGTTCGGTCGACGGGTGCGACCACCTCCAGTCGCCGACCCATCTTGAGAATCGCCTTCATCGCCGACCCGCTGGCCGGCTTCAAGCCGTACAAGGACTCGACCTACGCGATGATGGTCGAGGCGTCGCGTCGCGGCCATGACCTGGCGTTCGCCGAGCAGCGCGAGCTGTCGCTGGTCGGGGGCCGGGCCGTCGGCAGCTTCGCTCCGCTGGTCGTCACCGACTCGAGCGGGAAGTCACCGGACTGGTACCGGACCGGCGCGGCGACGACCGAAGCGCTGGCCGAATTCGACGCGGTGCTGATGCGCAAGGATCCGCCGTTCGACATGGAATACGTCTATACGACGTACCTGCTCGAACACGCGGTGCGCGACGGTGCGCGGGTCTTCAACGATCCGCGCGCGATCCGCGATCACAACGAGAAGTTCGCGATCGCCGAGTTCTCCCGTTACACCGCGCCGATGATCGTCACCCGCGATCCGGTGCTGCTGCGCGAGTTCGTCGCCGAACACGGCGAAGCGGTGTTCAAGCTGCTCGATGGCATGGGCGGCACGTCGATCTTCCGCGCCTCGCGGGGTGATCCGAACCTGTCGGTGATCATCGAGACGATGAACCGGTTCGGCGACCAGACGGTGATGGCACAACGGTACCTGCCGGCGATCGTCGATGGCGACAAGCGGGTGCTGCTGATCGGCGGTCGGGTCGTTCCCTACTGCCTGGCGCGTATTCCGAAAGCGGGCGAGGCGCGGGGCAACCTGGCCGCCGGCGGCACCGGTGTCGCACGCCCGTTGACCGAACGCGACCGCGAGATCGCCGAGGCGCTGGCGCCGGTGCTGGCGGCCCGCGGGCTGCTGCTGGTGGGGCTGGACGTGATCGGCGACAGCATCACCGAACTGAACGTGACCAGCCCGACCTGTTTCCAGGAGATCCGCGAACAGTCCGGCTTCGACGTCGGCGCGCTGTTCATCGACGCACTCGAGCAGGCGGTGAGCCGATGATCGGCATCCTGGTCATCTCACACGAGCCGCTGGGCACCGCGATGATCCATTGCACGCGCCACATCTATGGCCGGCTGCCGCCGCAGCTGGCCGCGCTGGACGTGGTCCCCGACGAGGATCCGGACCAGGTCTTCGCCGCGGCCACCGACCTGTTGAAGCGGATCAACGACGGCAGCGGCGTGCTGGTGCTGACCGACATCTACGGTGCGACACCGTCGCGGATCGCCGCCCGGCTGGCCGACCCGCATCGGGTCGTCGTGGTCGCCGGCACCAACCTGCCGTTGCTGGTCAAGGCGATCGCCAATCGCCGCCGGCCACTCGACGAGGTGGTCGGTGAACTGGTCTCCCGGGCGAAGGAGGCGATCATCTCGGTCGATGACGCGGAAGCGAGGGATCGCGGTGCACAAGGCTGAGGCCACGATCGTCAACGACCTCGGGCTGCACGCCCGGCCGTCGGCCAAGGTCACCCAGCTGGCGACCCGTTTCGTCTCCGATGTGTGGATGACACGCAACGCCCGTCGCGTGAACGCCAAGAGCATCATGGGTGTCATGATGCTGGCGGCCGCCAAGGGGTCGGTGCTGCTGATCGAGGCCGAAGGGCCGGACGAAAAGGACGCCGTCGAGGCGATCGTCGCACTGATCGCCGACGGTTTCGGCGACAATTGACCCGGGTCCGCATTCGCGGACGGATCGGGGAACGAGGAAGAGGGCAGGACCGGACACGCGGATGCGGCACGCAGATGGCCGCGGCGCGACGACGGGGCAACCGGGAGACACGCGTCCGCAGACCGGGCGCGGCTGGGAGCAGGATGTTCAGTCTGCACGGTACGGGGATCGGTGGCGGCATCGTGATCGCCCGGGCGCGAGTGCTCGAGACGCGCTCGCTGGACGTCCTCCGCTATCGGGTGACCGGCGATCGCATCGACGCCGAGCTTCGCCGTCTCGAATCGGCGATCGACGAGGTCAAGTCCGAGCTCGAGATCCTCGGCGACCAGTTGCCCGCCGACGCGCCGCACGAGGCCGGAGCGTTGCTCGACGTGCACGCGATGATCCTCGACGACCCGATGTTCCGCACCGCGGCAGCCGCCGCGATCGGCCACCACGGCTGGAACGCCGAATGGGCGGTGTCGGCACAGGCCGGTGAACTGGCCGAGCAGTTCGGCCAACTCGAGGATCCTTACCTGCGTGAGCGTGGCCGCGACGTGCAGCAGGTGGCCGAACGCGTGCTGCGTGTGCTGTCGGGTACGCGGACGATGCCGATCGGATCGGGCGAACCGGCGATCTTCGTTGCCGCCGATCTGGCGCCCGCCGACATGTTGTCGCTCAAGCACGCGGTCGGCTTCGGCATCGACCTCGGTGGCACCACGTCACATGCGGCGATCCTGGCGCGCAGCATGAACGTGCCGGCGGTGGTCGGCCTGGGCATGGCCAGCCACCTGATCGAGGACGACGACTGGCTGATCCTGGACGGCGAGACCGGGGCGGTCATCGTCGACCCGGACGAACTGGTGCTCAAGGAGTACCGGCAGCGCCAGGCCGCCGGGTTGCGCGAGCAGGAGCTGCTCAAGCGGCTGGTCACCGTGCGCGCGGTCACCGCCGATTCGGTGCCGATCCATCTGCACGCCAACATCGAATTGCCCGAGGAGGCCGAACAGGCGCGCCTGGCGGGCGCCGACGGCATCGGCCTGTTCCGCTCCGAATTCCTGTTCATGAACCGGCCGAGCCTGCCCTCGGAGGAGGAGCAGTTCGAGGCCTACCGCAGCGCGATCGAGGCGATGCAGGGCCGGCCGGTGACGATCCGCACGCTCGATGTCGGCGCCGACAAGGCGCTCGATCCGAACGAGGTGCCGATCAGTCCGAACCCGGCGCTCGGCCAGCGGGCGATCCGCTTCTGCCTGGCCGAACCGGAGATGTTCCTCGAGCAGCTGCGGGCGATCCTGCGGGCATCGGCGTTCGGCCCGGCGCGGCTGCTGATCCCGATGCTCGTGCACGAACACGAGATCGACCAGACGCTGCGCCTGATCGAGCGTGCGAAACACCAGTTGCGCGGTCGCGGGCAGTTGTTCGACGAGGCGATCCCCATCGGCGGCATGATCGAGGTGCCGGCGGCGGCGATGACCGCGGGGCTGTTTGCGCGCCGGCTCGACTTCCTGTCGATCGGCACCAACGACCTGATCCAGTACACGCTGGCGATCGACCGGGCCGACCATGCGGTGGCCGCTTTGTACGATCCGTTCCACCCGGCGGTGCTGCGGCTGATCGCGATGACGATCCGCGCCGGCCGCAAGGCCGGCAAGCCGGTGGCCGTCTGCGGCGAGCTCGCCGGGGACTACAAGGCGACGCGATTGCTGCTCGGCATGGGCCTGACCGAGTTCTCGATGCATCCGGCGAGCCTGTTGCGGGTCAAGCAGCAGATCCTGCTCGCCGACGCCGGCCGCCTGCGCGGCCAGGTCGACAAGCTGGTCCTGAGCGACGACCCGGCCGAGGTGAACGCGGCGCTGGCGAAGTTGACCGACGAGCAGTCGGCCGAACTGTCGCGTGCCGCCGACCGTGATCGTGCCCCGGCGCCGGCCGCCCCGCCCCCGCGCGGCCGCCGCGCGCCGGCGGCCGAATCGTCGTCGGCGCGTGCCGAGCTGACCCGGCAGGCGGGTGGACGCGGTGCCGCGACGGCGCGGCAGCCTGCGATTGACAGACCCCCGCCCGCCAAGTAAGTTGCGGGTTCGCGCCGATTTGAGGATCAGCTTGCGGGCGCGTTACAAATCCGGCTAAAGCGGCGCGTCGAATCCGACAAAGCCCGACAGCCTGCGCAGGCTGGTCGGGCTTTCTGTTTTTCCGCATCGGAATCGCCATGTCGTCGGGTTCGTCGGATGTCGTCCATGCGCAGCGCGCGCGCTTCGCCGAGCCGCTGGCCCTGTCCAGCGGCGCTCGCCTGCGCGACTACGAACTGGTCTACGAGACCTACGGCACGCTGAACGCGGACCGCTCCAACGCGGTCCTGGTCTGCCACGCGCTGAACGCGTCGCATCATGTCGCCGGCCGCGCCGCCGACGCACCGGACAACCTCGGCTGGTGGGACAACATGATCGGGCCCGGCAAGCCGGTGGACACCGACCGCTTCTTCGTGATCGGCGTGAACAACCCCGGCAGCTGCTTCGGCTCGACCGGCCCGATGTCGATCAATCCGGACACCGGTCGCGCGTACGGACCCGACTTCCCGGTGGTCACGGTGGAGGACTGGGTGCGGGCGCAGGCGCGCCTCGCCGACCGGCTCGGCATCGAACGCTTCGCCGCGGTGATGGGCGGCAGTCTCGGCGGCATGCAGGCCCTCGCCTGGACCTATCTGTACCCGGACCGGATCGGCCACTGCGTCGCGGTCGCGACCACGCCGAAACTGACCGCGCAGAACATCGCGTTCAACGAGGTCGCCCGGCGCGCGATCATCACCGACCCGGAGTTCCACGACGGTCGTTTCTACGACCACGGCGTCGTGCCCGCGCGCGGGCTGCAGGTGGCCCGGATGATCGGCCACATCACCTATCTGTCGGACGACGCGATGGCCGAGAAGTTCGGCCGCGTGCTGCGCGACCACGACGGCAACGGACTGCGCAGCGCCTACGGCTTCACCTTCGACGTCGAGTTCGAGATCGAGTCGTACCTGCGCCACCAGGGCGAGAAGTTCTCGCGCTACTTCGACGCCAACACCTACCTGCTGATCACCCGCGCACTCGACTACTTCGACCCCGCGCGCGACCACGGCGGCAACCTGGCCGCCGCCTTCGCCGACGCACGGGCCCGCTTCATGATCGCCTCGTTCACCACCGACTGGCGCTTCACGCCGGAGCGCAGCCGCGAGATCGTCCAGGCGCTGCTGGCCAACCGGATCGGCGTGACCTACTGCGAGATCGACGCGCCGCACGGCCACGACGCGTTCCTGCTCGACAACCCGCAGTATCACGCGGCGATGCGCAGCTACTTCCGGCGCATCGACCGCGAGGTGCACGCATGAAGCGGATCGCCACCACCGGCGGGCTGCGTCCCGACCTGGCGCTGATCGCGCAGTGGATCGCACCGGGTTCGCGTGTGCTCGACCTCGGCTGCGGCGACGGCGCGCTGCTCGCCCACCTGCAGGTGCACAAGCAGTGCGAAGGTTACGGCGTGGAGATCGACGACCGGGAGGTGATCGCCTGCATCGACCGCGGCGTCGACGTGATCCAGCGCGACATCGAGGCCGGCCTGTCGATGTTCAGTGATGCCCACTTCGACACCGTGGTGCTGTCGATGGCGATCCAGGCCACACACCGCACCGAGCGGGTGCTGCGCGAGATGAGCGAGGTCGGCACCGAGAGCATCGTCTCGTTCCCGAATTTCGGCCACTGGTACCACGCCTGGTCGATCCTGCGCGGCCGCATGCCGGTGTCGCGCGAGATGCCGCACCGCTGGTACGACACACCGAACCTGCACCTGTCGACGATCCCGGACTTCACCGAGCTGCTCGACCAGCTCGGGCTGGTGGTGACCGGGCAGGCGTTTCTCGCCAACGGCGAGCCGGTGACCCTGCTGACCGGGCTTCGGGCGACACAGGCGATCTTCCGGTTCCGGCGCGGGCCGGCGGCTGCCGGGCCACCGGTCCGCTGAGCGCCGGCGGCCCGGACGCGTGACGCCGGGAATGTCGGACGGCGCCCGCGCCGCATGGGGCATCCGGATGGCGGCGCCTGGCGCGATTTCGTGGTCTACTCCCGGGTGTCGCCTGGGATGGAAACAACAACAACGATGAAATCGCTGGCCATCGGAGTGATCGCCGCCGCCTTCGCCTTGAGCGCAGGTTCCTCGACCGCGGCAGGAGTGCGCGGTGAACGGGCAACTCAGCGCCCGGTCGCACGAGCGGTTGCCGAGCCGCGCGCTGCCCCGCCCCGCCGGACCATGGCGCCACGAGGCGTCCTCGGCACGTCGCGGGATCGGGCAGCCGCCCGGGTGCAGTCCGGCCGGCACGTATCACCGGTCGTGCATCGGCATCTGCACGATGCGGCCCGCCGCCATCGGGTCGATCCGGCGCTGCTGTTCGCCGTTGCCGATGCGGAGTCGAAGTTCCGTCCGGCCTCGGTGTCGCGCGCCGGAGCGGTCGGTGTGATGCAGCTGATGCCGCATACGGCGCGTCGCTACGGCGTTCGCGACCGGCGTGATCCGCGGCAGAACATCGACGGCGGCGCGCGTTACCTGCGTTACCTGCTCGGCCGGTACAACGGCGACCGCCATCTCGCACTTGCCGCCTACAACGCGGGTGAAGGCGCCGTCGCCCAGCACGGCGGACGGATTCCGCCGTATCGCGAGACCCGCAACTACGTGCCGATCGTGATGTCGCGGTACCAGTTCTACCGCCAGCGCCTGCCGGGACCCGGCGCGGCACTGAGCGGCACCCAGCGGCACTGAGCGGCAGCACTGAGCGGCGGCACTGAGCGGCAGCACTGAGCCGGGATCGGTCAACGCGGACGACACCCGCGGGATCGTCCGTCCGGATGACGCCATGGCGGCATCCCCGTCATCGTGTTCCGGGCATCACAATCGATGGTAATCTTCCGGCGACGTCAACGCTCCTGCCGACCGTTGCGGATCCGGGCCGTCGAGGCTGCATCGTGCCACGGCGACAGCGGCGAACCGAACGGAGCACCAGTGCCGGCATGAGCGACATCATTCTCGAGACCCGCGGCCTGACCAAGGAATTCAAGGGTTTCACCGCGGTCAACGACGTCGATCTGAAGGTCCAGCGCGGGCACATCCATGCGCTGATCGGCCCCAACGGGGCCGGCAAGACCACCTGCTTCAACCTGCTGACCAAGTTCCTGACCCCGACCCGCGGCACGATCGCGTTCAACGGCGTCGACATCACCTCGGAATCACCGGTGGCGATCGCACGACGCGGTGTCGTCCGCTCGTTCCAGATCTCGGCCGTGTTCCCGCATCTGACGGTGCTGGAGAACGTGCGCATCGGACTGCAGCGGCAGACCGGCACGTCGATGCACTTCTGGCGCAGCGAGAAGATCCTCGGTGCGCTCGACGGCCGGGCGATGGACCTGCTCGGCCAGGTGGACCTCGCGGGCTTCGCGAAGGCGACGGCGGCCGAGCTGCCGTACGGGCGCAAGCGGGCGCTGGAGATCGCCACCACGCTGGCGATGGAGCCCGAGCTGATGCTGCTCGACGAACCGACGCAGGGCATGGGCCACGAGGACGTCGGCCGGGTCACCGACCTGATCAAGCGGGTCAGCGCCGGCCGGACCGTGCTGATGGTCGAGCACAACATGACGGTCGTGGCGAAGATCGCCGACCGGATCACCGTGCTGCAGCGGGGCGCGGTGCTGGCCGAGGGCGGCTACGACGAGGTTTCCCGCAATCCGGCGGTGCTCGAGGCCTACATGGGCAGCGCCGATTCCGCGCTCGCGGGGCACTGATGGCGGCACCCGCGCTGGAGATCAAGGACCTGCACGCCTGGTACGGCGAGAGCCACGTGCTGCACGGCGTCGACATGCTGGTCAACAGCGGCGAGGTCGTCACCGTCGTCGGCCGCAACGGCGCCGGGCGGACCAGCACGCTGCGTGCGGTGCTGGCGCTGACCGGCGCCCGGCGCGGATCGATCCGGGTCTTCGGCACCGAGACGATCGCGATGCCGTCGCACCGGATCGCGCACCTGGGCATCGGCTATTGCCCGGAGGAGCGCGGCATCTTCGCGTCGCTGACGGCCGAGGAGAACCTGCTGTTGCCGCCGAAGGTCAAGAGCGCCGAGGACGGCGCCGGCATGTCGGTCGACGAGATCTACGGCCTGTTCCCCAACCTGCGCGAGCGCCGCTCGAGCCCGGGAATGCGGCTGTCCGGCGGCGAGCAGCAGATGCTCGCGATCGCGCGCATCCTGCGCACCGGCGCGCGACTGCTGCTGCTCGACGAGATCTCCGAGGGGCTGGCGCCGGTGATCGTGCAGGCGCTCGCCAGGACCATCACCGCGCTCAAGCAGCGCGGCTACACGATCGTGATGGTCGAGCAGAACTTCCGTTTCGCCGCGCCGCTGGCCGACCGGTTCTACGTGATGGAACACGGCCGCATGATCGAACGGTTCGAGGCCGCCGAACTTTCCGCGAAAGAGGCGACGCTTCACGAGCTGCTCGGCGTCTGAGAAACACACTTCATTGATCCACTCAGGAGGATGACGATGCAAACGAAAACCTTGGCAAGTGCGGTGGCCGCCGCCTGCACCAGCCTGCTGCTCGGCGCCGCGGCGCAGGCGCAGGTCTCCGACAACGTCGTGAAAATCGGCGTGCTGACCGACCTGTCGGGCACGTACTCGGACATCTCGGGCCAGGGATCGGTGCTCGCGACCAAGATGGCGGTCGACGACTTCATGGCCGCCGAGAAACCCGCGTTCAAGGTCGAGGTCCTGTCGGCCGATCACCAGAACAAGGGCGACATCGCGTCGAACAAGGCGCGTGAATGGTACGAACGCGACGGCGTCGACGTCGTCACCGACCTGGTCACGACGTCGACCGCACTGGCGGTGATGAAGGTGGCCAAGGAGAAGAACCGCGCGGCGCTGGTCTCCGGCGCGGCCTCGACCCGGATCACCAACGAGGACTGCAACGACGTCACGGTCCACTGGACCTACGACACCTATGCGGTGGCCAACGGCACCGCGGCGGCGGTGGTCAAGCAGGGCGGCAAGAGCTGGTTCTTCCTGACCGCCGACTACGCGTTCGGCCACTCGCTCGAGAAGGACGCCGGTGATGTCGTCAAGGCCGGCGGCGGCGAGGTGAAGGGCAGCGTGCGCCATCCGTTCCCCGGCAGCGACTTCTCGTCGTTCCTGCTCAAGGCGCAGCAGTCCGGCGCGCAGGTGATCGGCCTGGCCAACGCCGGCAGCGACACCACCAACTCGATCAAGCAGGCGGCCGAGTTCGGCATCACCCCGAAGCAGTCGCTCGCGGGCCTGCTGATGTTCATCTCCGACGTGCACAGCCTGGGCCTGAAGGTGACCCAGGGCATGTACCTGACCGAGGCGTTCTACTGGGATCGCAACGACGAGACCCGCGCCTGGAGCAAACGCTTCTTCGAGCAGCAGAAGCGGATGCCGACGATGGTCCAGGCCGGCATGTACTCGCTGACGATGCATTACCTGAAGGCGATCAAGGCGACCGGCTCCGACGACGTGGCCAAGGTGATGGCGCAGATGAAGAAGACACCGGTCAGCGACTTCTTCGTCAAGAACGGCACGATCCGCGAGGACGGCCGGCTGATGCGCGAGATGTACCTGATGCAGGTCAAGAAGCCCGACGAGTCGAAGTATCCGTGGGACTACTACCACGTGCGGGCGACGATCCCGCCGAACGAGGCCTTCCAGCCGTTGTCGGCGAGCAAGTGCGCACTGGTCAAGAAATAAGCCGCTGAACCGCCAGGTCGCTGCCGCGCTCCGCCGTTCGCGGGGCGTGGCGGCCCGACCGAGAGACCACCATGGAATTGTTCGGCGTTCCGATCCGCGGGCTCGCGAGCCAGCTGCTGATCGGGCTGGTCAACGGCTCGTTCTACGCGATCCTGAGCCTCGGGCTGGCCGTGATCTTCGGCCTGCTCAACATCATCAACTTCGCCCACGGCGCGTTGTACATGCTGGGCGCGTTCGTCGCCTGGATGATGCTCAAGTACCTCGGCGTCGGTTACTGGCCCGCGCTGTTCCTGGCGCCGCTGGTGGTCGGTGTGCTCGGCATCCTGATCGAGCGGCTGCTGCTGCGCTGGCTGTACCAGCTCGACCACCTGTACGGGTTGCTGCTGACCTTCGGCATCGCGCTCATCCTCGAGGGGGTGTTCCGGCAGATGTTCGGCATCTCCGGCGAGAGCTACGAGGTGCCCGACTCGCTCAAGGGCGGGGTCGACCTGGGCTTCATGTTCATGCCGCTGTATCGCGGCTGGGTCGTGGTGGCGGCGCTCGTGGTCTGCGTGGTCACCTGGTACGTGATCGAACGGACCAAACTCGGCGCGCTGCTGCGCGCGGGCACCGAGAATCCGAAGCTGGTGCAGGCGCTCGGCGTCAACGTGCCGCTGATGGTCACGCTGACCTACGGCTTCGGCGTGGCGCTGGCCGCGTTCGCCGGCGTGCTCGCCGCGCCGATCTTCCAGGTCAATCCGGTGATGGGCTCCAACCTGATCATCGTCGTGTTCGCGGTGGTCGTCATCGGCGGCATGGGCTCGATCTTCGGGTCGATCGTCACCGGGCTGGGGCTCGGGATGATCGAGGCCCTGACCAAGGTGTACTACGCCGAGGCGTCCGCGGTGGTGATCTTCCTGATCATGGCGATCGTGCTGCTGGTGCGCCCGGCGGGGCTGTTCGGACGGGAGAAATAGCCGGCATGAGTGGATCACCGAAATGAGCGCGCAACCGCAGTCCCCGATCGCGCCGGCAGTTGTCGGCGACCCGCTTGCCGACGCCGCACACGTCGGCGAACGATCGCGGCTGGGCACGATCGCCGGCTGGGCGCTGCTGGCCTTCGCGCTCGTCGCGCCGTTCTTCCTCTATCCCACCTTCCTGATGAAGGTGCTGTGTTTCGCGTTGTTCGCCTCCGCCTTCAACCTGCTGCTCGGCTTCGTCGGTCTGCTGTCGTTCGGCCATGCGGCGTTCTTCGGCGCGGCGGCCTACGTCTGCGGACACGTGGTCAAGGCCTGGGGGTTCACGCCGGAGCTCGGCATTCTCGCCGGCACCGTGGTGGCCGCGGGATTCGGCTACCTGTTCGGCAGCCTGGCGATCCGGCGTGCCGGCATCTACTTCTCGATGATCACGCTGGCACTCGCGCAGCTGGTCTACTTCCTGGCGCTGCAGATGCCGTTCACCGGCGGCGAGGACGGACTGCAGGGGGTGCCGCGCGGCAAGCTGTTCGGCCTGATCGACCTGTCGAACAACCTGTCGATGTACTACGTCGTGCTGGCGGTGTTCCTGTTCGGTTTCTTCGTGATCCACCGGGTGATCCACTCGCCGTTCGGCCAGGTGATCAAGTCGATCCGCGAGAACGAGCAGCGGGCGATCTCGCTCGGCTACGACGTCGCCCGCTACAAGCTGCTGGCGTTCGTGATCTCCGCGGCGCTCGCGGGCATGGCCGGCGCGACCAAGACGCTGGTGTTCCAGCTCGCGTCACTGACCGACGCCCATTGGCACCAGTCGGGTGAAGTGGTGCTGATGACACTGCTCGGCGGCCTGGGCACGATCTTCGGCCCGACCGCGGGAGCGGCGATCGTGGTCGCGATCCAGAACCAGCTCGCCGACAAGGTCGGCTCCTGGGTCGGCGTGATCATGGGCGTGATCTTCGTGGTCTGCGTGCTGGCGTTCCGGCGCGGGGTGGTCGGCGAACTGGCGGCGCTGGTGAAGCGATCCGGCAAGGGCGGATGATGCCGCCCGCCGGGCCCGCCCGGTCCTCGTCACTCGGTTCTCGTCACTCAATCCTCGTCATCGTCCTGGTCGCCCAGGAATCGCGCGATCAGGCCGAGTTGTGACGGGGTGTTCAGGGCCGGCGCGTGGCCGCATCCCTGGATCTCCACCACCTTCGCCTTCGGACCGCGCTCGCGCATCGCGCGTGTGACCTCGGGCAGCAGCAGGTCGGACTCCGCACCGCGCAGGCACAACACCGGGATCTGCAGCGAATCCCACTCGCGCCACAGCTCGTAGTCGTTCTCGTGCACGGTGAACTGCCGCACGATCGCCGGGTCGTAGTGGACGGTGACCCGACCGTCGGGCAGCCGGCGCAGCGAGGTCTCGGTCATCTTCGTCCACTCGCGGTCCGACAGCCAGCCGTACGGCTTGTAGACCGTGCGCAGGAACGCCTGCAGTTCGCTGACCGTCGCGAACACCGGCGGCGCACCGGCGTAGCTCCTGATGCGTTCGATCGCCGGCGCGGCCAGTTGCGGGCCGTTGTCGTTGAGCACCAGCCGCCGGATCCGACCGCGCAGCAGGCTGGCCGCGGCCCGGGTCCCGATCGCACCACCCATCGACGTGCCGATCCAGTCCATCTGCCGGACCCTGAGATGGGCCAGCAGCTCGGTCGCCAGGCTGGTGTAGAACTCCAGGCAGTACTCGCGGTCCGGGTCCGGGCTCCACTGCGACAGGCCGCGGCCGATCGTGTCCGGGCAGATCACCCGGTGACGCGGTGCGAAGTACGCGGCCAGCTCGTCCATGTCGCGGCCGGTACGCGCCAGTCCGTGCCAGGCGACGATCACCGGTGCCTGCTCGTCACCCCATTCCATGAAGTGGATCTCACGCCCCAGCACCTGCAGGTAGCGTGATTTCGGGCTCATCGTCATCGCTTCATTCCAGGATTCGTCGGCGCACGATGCGACCGGCGCAACCGCCCGACCAGGCCGGTGGGCAGGAAATACACGCTGAGCACGAACAGGATGCCCAGCCACAACAACCAGCGGTCCGGGTGCAGCAGTTGCGGCAGCAGCGCGATGCCTGCCGTGGCGTCGCTGGCCAGCTTCATCAGGTCCTGGAGGTAATTCTGCGCCACAACGAACAGGGTTGCACCCAAGGCCGCACCGTACAGGGTGCCCATGCCGCCGATGACGACCATCAGCAGGATGTCGACCATGATCGCAAACGACAGGGTGACGTCCGGTCCGCTGTAGCGCAGCCACAGCGCGTACAACGCACCGGCGAACGTCGCCGCGAGCGCCGCGATCACGTTGGCCGCGGTCCGGTAGTTCACGGTGCGGTAGCCGATCGCCTCGGCGCGGAACTCGTTCTCGCGGATCGCCTGCAGCACGCGGCCGAACGGCGAGTTGACGAACCGCAGCAGCAGCAGGAACCCGGCCAGCGCACCGGCGAACACCAGGTAGTAGGTCAGGATCTTGCCGGTGATCGCCACACCGAGGAACGGTGTCTCGATCAGGTCGGTGCCCGGCGACAGGATCGCCGGCAGCTTGAAGGTCAGGCCGTCCTCGCCGCCGGTGAACTCTGAAAGCTGCGAGGCCAGGATCGCGAAGAACGAGGCCACCGCGAGTGTGATCATCGCGAAGAAGATCGTCCGCACCCGCAGCGAGAACAGCCCGATCGCCAGCGACAGCACCAGCGAGGCGGCCAGCGCGCCGGCGAGCCCGATCACCAGCGATCCCCAGCCGACGCCGAGCTTGGCCATCGCGATCGCGATGCCGTAGCTGCCGATGCCGAAGAACATCGTGTGGGCGAACGAGACGATGCCGGTGTAGCCCAGCAGCAGGTCGTAGCTGGCCACCAGCAGCACGAACACACAAACCTTGGCGGCGACGTTCAGCGAGCGGGTTCCCGGGAACAGGAACGGCGCGAACGCGAGGCCGAGCAGGATCGCGATCAGGATCGCCGCCAGCAGCCGGCTGCGCGGCGGATCGCCGGAGAGCAGCGTGTCGACGATCATTTGCGGATCGCCGGATACAGTCCCGCCGGTCGCCAGAGCAGGATCAGCATCATCAGCAGGATGTTCGAACCCAGCGCCACCTTCGGCGCGAGGAAACCGACGTAGTTGGTGGTCAGCCCGACCAGCAACGCGGCGACGAAACAGCCGCCGATCGAACCGAGCCCGCCGATGATGATCACGATGAAGATCAGGATCATCAGCTCGGCGCCCATCGTCGCCCGCACGGTCTCCTGGTACAGCGCCCACATCACCCCGCCGATGCCGGCGAGCGCCGCGCCGGCGACGAACACGCCGATGAACACGCGGCCGATCCGGTAGCCGAGCGCCTCGACCATCTCGCGGTCTTCGACGCCGGCGCGGATCAGCAGCCCCAGCCGTGTCCGGTTCAGCAGCAGTTCCATCGCGACGAAGACGACCAGGCCGACCACCACCGCGATCAGCCGGTATTTCTCGACCGCCGCCTCGCCGAGCGAGATCGCCCCCTTGTAGGTCGCCGGCTTGGGCAGCGGGATCAGGTCCGGACCCCAGATCACGTGGATCAGTTGTTCGGCGACGATCAGACCGCCCATCGTGATCAGGATCTGCTTCAGGTGATCGCCGTAGACCGGCTTGATGATCACCCGCTCGAAGAACCAGCCGAGCGCGCCGCCGACCACCGCGGCCACCGCCATCGCGATCAGCACGGCGGCGGTGTTGAGCAGCGCACTGTCGGCGGTCATCCAGCCCGCCAGCGGGCCCAGCACGCTGACCGCGACATAGGCGCCGAGTGTGATGAACGCGCCGTGGGCGAAGTTCATCACGTCCATCAGGCCGAAGATCAGGCTCAGCCCCGAGGCCATCACGAAGATCATCATGCCCATCGCGAGCCCGGCCACCGTCAGCGTGATCCAGCTCGGCAGGCTGCCGACCAGCGGCAACGCGACCAGCGCGATCGCGGCGACCAGGAGCCACGGGATCCGATCGGTCTTCGTCTCGGGCAGGGGCTCGGGTGTCGCCGGCGGTGTCGCGCCGACACCGGTGCCGACCGTCGCGCCGCCGCCCCGGGCCGCGGAAGCGGCCGGCACCGGCGTCGATGCCGAGCTCACTGGTGTGCCCCCAGGTCCAGGCCCAGCAGCCGTGTCTGCAATGGCACGTCGGCGGCCAGCTCGGCCATCGCGCCGGTGTGCACGATCCGGCCCGAGTCCATCACCGCGACCGTGTCACCCAGCGACTTCGCGAAGCGGAAGTTCTGCTCGACCACCAGCATCGTCGTCGACTGCTTCAGTTCGCGGAACGCATCGATCATGCCGGCGATGATCGCCGGCGCCAGGCCCTTGGTCGGTTCGTCGATCAGCAGCAGCCTGCGCGGCTCGATCACCGCGCGCGCGATCGACAGCATCTGTTTCTGGCCGCCGGACAGGCCGCCGGCCGGCAGCGTCCAGAAGCGTTTCAATGCCGGAAAGAGCTGGAAGATCCAGCCGAGCCGCGCGTCGTCGAGTTCGCGCTCGCGTGCGGCCAGCACCAGGTTCTCCTTGACCGTCAGGCCGGTGAAGATGCCCATCGTCTCCGGCACGTAGCCGACGCCGGCGCGTGCGATGTCCGGCGTCTGCGCCGCGGTGATGTCGCTGGAGGCCAGCCGGATCGTGCCCTTGGACGCGTGCCACAGTCCCATCACCGTGCGCAGCGCGGTGGTCTTGCCGGCGCCGTTGCGGCCGAGCAGCATCGTCAGCCCGCCCGAAGGGACCGCGAAGTCCACGCCCTGCAGGATGTGGTACGGGCCGATGTGGGTGTGCACGCCGGACAGCTCGAGCATCGGTGCGGTGCTCACGCGGCGGTCCCCAGGTAGGCTTCCTGCACGATCCGCGACGCCATCACGTCGGCGGGCAGGCCGTCGGCGACCAGTTCGCCCTGGTGCAGCACGACGATGCGGTCGGCGAGGGAGCGGACGACGTCGAGTTTGTGTTCGACCAGGATCACCGTGCTGTCCCGTGCGTCGCGGATCTGCTGGATCAGCGACAGGATCACCGGCGCCTCGTCGACACTCATGCCGGCGGTGGGCTCGTCGAACATGAAGACCTTCGGCTCGAGCGCGATCAGGATCGCGACCTCGAGCTTGCGCTGGTCGCCGTGTGGCAGCGCCGCCGCGGTGAGGTCGCGTTTGGCCGACAGCGCGACGCGTTCGAGGATCTCGTCGGCACGCCCGGCGAGTTCACGATGGCTCGACCAGACCGACCACAGGTCGTGGCCCGCGCCGCGGCGTGCCTGCACCGCGAGCCGTACGTTCTCGTGCACGGTCAGGCGCGGAAACAGGTTGGTGAGCTGGAACGCCCGGCCCAGTCCCCGGCGCGCTCGTGTCGAGGCCGGCAGCGCGGTCAGGTCCTCGTCGCCGAACAGCACCCGGCCCTCGGTCGCGCGCAACTGCCCCGACAGCAGGTTGAAGTAGGTGGTCTTGCCGGCCCCGTTGGGACCGACGATCGCGGTCACCGTGCCGGGGGCGAACGCGCAGGTCACCTGGTGGACCGCGGCATGTCCGCCGAAGCGGATCGTCAGCTGCTCGGAGCGCAGCACGGACATGTCGGGGTCGCCATCCGGCTCTGGGTCGACAGGCCTGGTCGCGAGGAAGGCTCCTCGAGCCTCGATCAGCGGCTGTTGCGGATCGGGATCTTCATCTCCTCCGCCTTGATCTCGCGCACCAGCACCGGCACGCCCCAGGCGAAGGCCGGGTCGTCCTTGATCTTGAAGTGGTACATGCTCTGCATCGCCTGATGGTCCTCCTTGCGGAAGGTCATCGTGCCTTTCGGCGTCTGGAAGCTCATGCCCTCCATCGCGGCGATCAGCTTGTCGGTGGCGGTGCTGCCGGCCTTCTTGATCGCCTCGACCACCGCGATGCCCGCGGCCATGCCGCCGGCGGTGAAGAAGTCCGGCGGGTTCTGGTACTTCTTGTAGTGCTCGGTCACCAGCCAGTTGTTGACCGGGTTCTTCGGGATGTCGTAGTAGTAGTAGGTGGCGCCCTCCATCCCGGGCAGCGACTTGAACGCGGCCATCGCCGGCAGGATGTTGCCGCCGGTGGCGATCTCGATGCCGAAGCGCTCCGGCTTCATGTCATTGAGCTTGCTCACCGGGCTCTGGCCGGCCCAGATCACGAAGATCGCCTTTTTCCCGGGCTTGTCCTTGAGCGCGTTGAACATCCGCTCGGCCGGCGCGGTGAAGTCGGTGGTCGCCTGCGGTGCGAATTCCTCGTGGACCAGCGTCGCGCCGGTGCCGGCGAGCGCCTCCTTGAACGCCTTCACCCCGTCGCGGCCGAACGCGTAGTCCTGCGCCAGCGTGGCGATCTGCGTGCCCTTCTTGCCGAGCGCGACCGCGTTGGACACCGCGTCCTGGGTCGAACTGCGCCCGGTGCGGAAGATGTACTTGTTCCACTTGTCGCCGGTGATCGAATCGGCGACCGCCGGCTCGACCAGCAGGATCTTCCGGTACTCCTCGGCCACCGGAAGCATCGCCAGCGCGGTGCCGGAGGAGGTCGGGCCGATCGCGATGTCGGCCTTGTCGTCCCCGAACGCGGCGGCGAGCTGCGCCTTGCCGACATCCGGCTTGGTCTGGCTGTCGCGCTCGAGCACGACGAGTTTGCGACCGTTGACCGCCATCGTGCCGCCGGTCGCATACTCCAGCCCCAGCATCAGGCCGATGTGGGTCTGCTTGGCGTAGGCTTCCAGCGGCCCTGTCTTGTCGTAGACATGGGCGATCTTGATGTCCTGGGACCAGGCGTTGGATGCGGCACCGAGGACGACGGCACCGGCGATGGCGGCCAGCATGTTCATCTTCAACATATCTCCTTGTGCCGGGGCCGACGAGTCCGTGGCGGCGCGTTCCGGCGTCGTGTTCGACCACGGTGGAGCAGTCTAGCGGAACAGCCCTGCCAACGGGCGGGCTTCAGCCGGCGCCGCCGGTTCGCGCGGGCGAGGGCCGGGTCGCGACATAGGTCCCCGGCAGGATCAGCATCGCCCCCAGCAGATGGAACCATCCGGGCCGTTCGCCGAGCAGCAGCCAGGCCGAGGCCGCCGCGTACAACGGCCCCAGGTACAGGATCAGCCCGGTGCGTGCCGCGCCCAGTTCGCGCTGGACGAACGCGTACGCCTGGTAGGCCCCGACACCCGGCAGCAGCGCCACCGCCACCATCAGCAGGATCAGCGAGCCGTCGATCACCGGCATGCCGATCCACCGGGTCTCGAGCGCGGTCAGCGGCACCAGCACGAGCAGGCCGCCGGCGGTGATCATCGTCTGTCGTGCGAACGGGCCGAGCACACTCGTGAAGCGCTTGAGCAGCAGCGAATAGACGGTCCACGAGATCACCGCCGCGGCGATCCACAGGTCACCACGGGTCAGCCGGAACGCGGCGACGTTGGCCAGCGAACCCTTGAACACGATCACCAGCACGCCGACCAGCGTCAGCACCGCACCGGCCAGTTGCGGGCGGGTCAGGTGCTCGCCGAGCAGCCGCACCGACAGGATCGCGATCAGCACCGGGGCAATCGTGTACAGCAGGCCGATGTTCACCGCCTCCGTGGTCTGGGCCCCGATGTAGACGAACGCGCCGCAGATCCACATGCCGAGCGCGCCGAGCAGCAGCCACTGCGGCCACTCGCGCCGGCACTCGGGCCAGCGCCGGCTGATCTCCGGCCACGCGAACGGCAGCATCACCGCGAGTGCGATCGCCCAGCGTGCGAGCGCGAGCTGATGGCCGCCGATCTTGCCGACCGCGGCACGGGCACCGAGGTAGTTGACCGCCCACAACGCCGGCGTGACGAAGAGCATCCACTGCGCGAAGCGCGCACGGGTCGAAGGCAAGGGGGTCCGATCGGTGTCGCCTGGGGACCGACGATTATAGATAGCAGGCGAGTCGGCGCCGCGTGCCGCCGGTTTTCGGGTCGGCGCGCGATCCGGCCCGGAGTGTCAACAGTCGTCGGCCTTCGGGCCGCGACGCCGCACCGGCGGGTAGCATGCCGGTCATGAGACCTTCATCGACACTTCGCCGCTTCGCCTGGGTGCTCGGCGTCGGCGGCCTGATCCCGTTCGTCGCGCTGGCCTGGGCCACGCTGTACATGGATTCGCTGATGGGCAGGCTCGCCGTCGCCTCGCTGATCCAGTACGCGGCGATCATCCTGACCTTCGTCGGCGCGGTTCACTGGGGTGTGGCGCTAGGCCACCGCGACATGGAGCCCGGCCGCATCGGCTTCGCGATGATCTGGAGCGTGCTGCCGGCGCTGTTCGCCTGGGTCGTCGTGCAGTTCACGCCCGCGCGTGCGCTGCCGCTGCTCGCCTTCGGGCTCGCGGGCGCGCTGGTCGTCGACCTGGTCGCCTACCGACGTGCGCCGGTGCCCGGCTGGTTCATGCAGCTGCGGGCGCTGCTGACCGGGGTCGCGGTGCTGTCGCTGGTGGCGGCGATGTATTCGGGGCCGGGCCGGCAGTATTGACCTCGGTCACTTCGGTTCCAGCCTCAGGATCTTGCCGCTCGATTCCGCGAGCAGGTAGATCAGCCCGTCCGGACCCTGCCGCACGTCGCGGATCCGTTCGCGGCGATCGGCCAGCAGCCGCTCCTCGCGGACGAACTTCTCGCCGTCGAGTTCGATCCGCGACAGCATCTGGAACT
>CADEEH010000001.1 GCA_902826305.1 uncultured Burkholderiales bacterium | reverse complement strand
TCGCCTCGGCGATGATCTCGCCGTGGCCGTCGGCGTCGAACTTGTAGATCATCACCCGGTCGTAGCCGATCAGGTCGCGCACACAACGGGCGGCCGCGTCCGAGAGCACGCCGACGCTGGCCGCCTGGCCGATCCGCTCGACGGCCGCGTTCATCAGCGTCAGCAGCTTGTCGCGGTCGTGTGAGACGGTGAACACGCCGGTCGGCGACAGCGGTTCGAGTTCGACGATCAGCTGCCCGCCGTGGGTGCGGTGGATCGCGCCTTCCCACGCCGGTGCATCGTCGCGGCCGATCGCCGACTGCAGCGGGCGCAGTTCGTCGGGCGCCGCGGTCGGCGCGACCGCTTGCACCGTCCGCGCGAGCGCCGGCGCACAGTGCGCCAGCGGGCGATTCAGCACCTCGGCAACCGGCATGCCGAACAGCCGGTCGGCGTTGTCCGAGCAGCCGGTCACGAGCAGGTGCGGCTCGCGCAGCACCAGCAGCACGCCGTGCGGCTGCACCGAACCGGCGAGATGGATCAGCTCCCTCTCGCAATTGGTGAGGTCAGCCTGGCCGAATGCGGGGCTGTCGCTCACATGCGGCCGTCAGTTGAGCAGGCTGGAAGGATAGGCCGTATCCGGCGCCATCCCGTGGTGGCGCATGCGCAGCCAGAGATACTCGACGCTGACCCCGAGCAGGCTCGCCGCCTGCAGTCGGTTGCCGCCGGCGCGGGCGATCGCGGCATCGATCAGGTGGCGTTCCGCGAGGTCGGTCGTCTCCTGCAGCAGCTCGGGCAGCGGGACGATGCCCACCTGCGCGGCGAGCCGTCCGACCGCCGAGGCGATCTGGCCGAGCTGCGGCTGCAGATGGGCGAGCCGCTGATCGACCCGGCGCACCATCAGCCCGATGCACTCCTGGTCACCTTCGGCGAGCAGCGCGGCCGACACTTCGACCTGGATCGACAAGCCGGCGACATGGCCGATCTCGACCTGGCGCAGTTCGGCGATGCCGTGCCGGCGGACCTCGGTCAGGATCTGCGGCAGTTGCCGCTTCGGATCACCGAGCAGCTCGTCGATCGTCCGCCCGTACGGCTGGCGCCCGAGAGGTTCGCCGCGCCGATCGGGGTCGTCGCACAGTTGCGAGAACGCGGGGTTGGCCATCAGCACCCGGCCGTGGGAATCGGTGATCACCACCGCATCGGGCGTGTGTTCGACGAAATCGACCAGACGCTGGTCGATCGCCGATGTCAGGCCGGGCCGGTCGGCCACCCGGACCCGGACCAGCAGCATCATCGCATCGTCGGCGCGGAACGGCGTCGCCGAGACGTCGACCGCGAGTGCGTTCAGCCCCGTCGGCCCGTCGGTGGCGACCAGGGCCCGGATCTCGCCGGGCCGACCGGTCGTGCGCGCGGTGACCAGCAGTTCCTCGACCGCGGCCCGGGTCACCGGCGCCATGCCGATGGTCGCGGGCTGGCCGACCAGCGCATCGGTCTCTCGCCGCAGCAGCCGTGCCGACGCGCTGTTGGCCTCGACGATCCGCAACGTCTGCGAGTCGACGACCATGACGCCGTCGGTGGCCACCTGGAACAGCATCCGATAGCGCGATTCGGCCTGGCGCTGGCGCCAGTAGTCGCGCTCCATCGCCTGCTGGGCGTCGATGAAACGCTGCTGGATCGCCGACACCGCACGCAGGTCGCGGCCGACCGCGAGCACCGGCCCGCTGCGCCCCAGGCGCACCGCCGCGTAGGCGACCGGGATGTCGTTGCCGCTCTGGTTGCGATGGTTGACTTCACGGCGCAGCGTGACGCCGCCGGCGAGCGCCTCGTTCAGCAGCAGTTCGGCCTTGTGACGGCATTCGCCGGTGACCGTGTCGGTCCAGGGACGACCGATCCACTCGTGGGTCGACCCGGCCAGCGGCTCCGCCCCGGTGTACACGTTGCGCACCACCCCGCTGTCATCGATGACCAGTGCGATGTCGCTTGCAATCGACACGAACGTCTGGGCCAGCTGCGGTGCGAGTTCCGACAGCAGTTCCAGATCCGGGATGTTGGTGGCGCGAGCCTGAGGCGGATTGGACACACGACTTCTCCACGACAGCGCTCGACTCGGCACCACGGTAGGGGGACCCGGGAGGCCGTCGGGCTGCCTCGGGACAACCTTACCACAGGGTCCGGGGCCGATCGCTGCCGCGCGACTCCAGACCGAAGGCGGCTCGTCGGGGCGGGCGCTCGCCAATGGGCAAGGAGGGCGGCGCCTGCCGGGAGAGTACGTTCTGCTTGTCAGGCTAGCATGACATTCATAAGATAACAAGATGTTGACACTTCTGGCATCGCGGGGCCTCCCGTGCTGAACCACCCGATCGTCGAATCGGGTGTGGACACCGTCCGTCCTGCGCGGCCGTCCGCGCACACGGGCGCCGCGCCGGACGGGCGCCCGCATGCGGTGGTGATCGGTTCCGGCTTCGGCGGGCTCGCGGCCGCGGTGCGTCTCGGCGCACGCGGCTACCGTGTCACCGTGCTCGAGCAGCTCGACGCACCGGGCGGCCGGGCCTACGTCCATCACCAGGACGGCTTCACGTTCGACGCCGGGCCGACGGTGATCACCGCGCCGTTCCTGCTCGAGGAACTGTGGGCGATGTGTGGCCGCCGCCTGGCCGACGACGTCGACCTGCGGCCGGTCACGCCGTACTACCGGATCCGCTTCGACGACGGCACCTTCCTCGACTATTCGGGTGATCCGGTCGCGATGCGGGCCGAAGTCGCGAAGCTGTCGCCAGGGGACGTGGCCGGCTACGAACGTTTCATGGCCACCAGCGAGGAGATCTTCCGGGTCGGCTTCGAACAACTGGGGCATGTCCCATTCGATCGGGTCGGCGACATGATCCGGGTCGCGCCGGACCTGGTCCGGTTGCAGGGCTGGCGCACGGTGTACGGGCTTGCCAGTCGCCACGTGCGTGATCCGCGGCTGCGCATGGTGCTGACGTTCCACTCGCTGCTGGTCGGCGGCAATCCGTTCTCGACCACCGCGGTCTATTGCCTGATCTCGTTCCTCGAGCGGCGCTGGGGCGTTCACTTCGCGATGGGCGGCACCGGCAGCCTGGTCACCGGACTCGTCCGGCTGATCGAGGGGCAGGGCGGCCAGCTCCGCTGCAACACACGCGTGGAACGGATCACCGTCGACCGTGGCGCGGCCAACGGCGTGCGGCTCGAGGGCGGCGAACAGATCGCCGCCGATGTCGTCGTCTCCAACGCGGACTCGGCATTCACCTACCGCCACCTGCTCGCCGCCGAACACCGGCGGCACTGGACCGACCGCCGGATCGAACGGGCACGGTATTCGATGAGCCTGTTCGTCTGGTACTTCGGCACGCGCCGCCAGTATCCGGAGATCGCTCATCACACGATCGCACTCGGCCCGCGCTACCGCGAGCTGCTCACCGACATCTTCAAACACAAGAAACTCGCCAGCGACTTCAGCCTGTACCTGCACCGCCCGACCGCGACCGATCCCTCGCTCGCGCCGGCGGGCTGCGACGCGTTCTACGCGCTCGCGCCGGTGCCGCACCAGGCCAGCGGCGTCGACTGGAACCGCGAGGCCGAGCCGTTCCGCCGCGCGGTCCAGCAGCGCCTGCAATCGACGCTGCTGCCGGGTCTGGAACAGGCGGTGGTCACCTCGCGTGTGATGACGCCGCTGGACTTCCAGCATCGCCTGTCGTCGATCCAGGGCGCGGCGTTCGGACTGGAACCGATCCTCACGCAGAGCGCCTGGTTCCGGCCCCACAACCGCAGCGAGGAAGTCGAGCGGCTGTACCTGGTCGGCGCCGGCACACATCCGGGCGCCGGGTTGCCTGGTGTCCTGTCGTCGGCGCGGATCCTCGACGGCATCGTCCCCCACGGAGATTCCATTGAGCGACGACGTTCTGCGGGTTGATTCCCGCGCTGACCTCGCGGCCTGCCGCGAGACACTCGCGCAGGGGTCGCGCACGTTCATGGCCGCGTCGTGGCTGCTGCCGCGGACGGTCCGCGAGCCGGCATCGGCGCTGTACGCGTTCTGCCGGATGGCCGATGACGCGGTCGACGGGAGCCGGGAACCGGCGGCCGCGGTGGCACGGCTGCGCTCGCGACTGGCCGACATCTACGCCGGCCGACCGCAACCGACGGTCGAGGATCGCGCGATGGCCTCGGTCGTGTCCCGGTACGGCATCCCGCAGGTCTGGCCCGAGGCGCTGATCGAAGGTTTCGCCTGGGATGCCGAGGGCCGCCGCTACGAAACGATCGAGGAACTGCATGGCTACGCGGCGCGTGTGGCCGGCGCCGTCGGCGCGATGATGGCGCTGGTGATGGGCGCGCGCACGCCGTCGGCACTGGCAAGGGCCTGTGATCTCGGTGTCGCGATGCAGTTGTCGAACATCGCCCGCGACGTCGGCGAGGACGCCTCGCTCGGACGGTTGTACCTGCCGCGCGCCTGGATGCGCGATGCCGGGCTGGATCCGGATCGCTGGCTCGCGGAACCGCGTTTCAGCGCGGCGCTGGCCCGGGTGGTCGAGCGGCTGCTGCGCGAAGCCGACACGCTGTACGCCCGAGCCGGGCAGGGCGTGGCGGAACTGCCGCTCGGCTGCCGGCCGGGCATCAACGCGGCACGCCTGCTGTACCGCCAGATCGGCCTGGAGGTCGAACGCCGCGGTCTCGATTCGGTCAGCGGCCGTGCAGTGGTTTCGGTGCGCAGGAAAGCGGTCGGTCTCGCCCATGCCGCGTGCCTGGTGCGCCCGGCGCGGGTGCGTTCACCGTTGCCGCCGCTGGCCGCGACCGCGTTCCTGGTCGATGCCGTCGCGCCCGGCGCGTATCGGCACGAGGCGCCGGCTGGCGCGGCCTGGTGGCATGTCCGCACCCACGTGGTCCGCACCCTCGACCTGTTCGAACGACTCGAGCGCCGCGAACGCCATCGCGACGCGGCCGCCAGGGCCGCATCGATGCCGGGCTTGCGTCCGGGCTGACGATGACGTCCGGGTCGCTGATCTGGATCGAGGTCGTGCTCGGATTCGTGGTGCCGGTCGGCTGGGGGGTGTGGCAGCTGATCGAACTGCGCCGGCTCAGGCGGCGCGACGAGGAAGACGCGCGCCGCCAGGTCACGGCACGCGCGGCATCCGGAACGGCAGCAGGGCCTGCACCCAGCGGCGACTGAAGCGGGTCAGATCCAGGCACTCGTGCATCGCGGTGATCGGTTCACCGAGCCATCGGGTCGTCACCAGCGATCGCGTGTAGAACGGTCCGTCCTCCCAGGCCCGCAGCACACGAGGCGTGTGCCCGTCGTCGCAATGGATCTCGCGGTGCACGCCCCACAGGCCGCGACCCAGGCTGCTCGCAGGCGGTGCCTCGAACGATCGGGGCGCCTCGCCCTCGCCGAACAGCAGCGCCAGCGAGCCGCGTGTGCCGTCGCTGCGCAACGCATCGTAGACGACGGCGGTGCGGCCGTCGCGACGATGCGCGCGCGCCCAGCTCCAGCGTTCGAAGCCGTCTTCGAGCGGCTCGCCGCCGCGATTGCTGTCGAGGTAGCCGACGCCGCGCCAGCGCAGCGCGGGATCACTCATCGAGACCTCGACGTCGGCCAGCGGCGCCAGAGGCCACCACAGGTGGCGGCCCCTCGTATCGAGTTCGATGGCACGCGCCGGTGCGACGCGCGGCCTGAGCAGCACTTCGCCCCGTATCCGCCGTGGCCAGGGCGCGGTGAGCTCGTCGACGCGCACCTTCAGCGCGCCGTCTTCCCAACTGATCGAACTCGGTCCGATGCGCAGGTGCCGTGCGTCGCGCTCGACATGGCGCCGGCCGCGCTCGGTCATCGTCCACAGCTTGTGCCGCCCGCGATACAGCGACAGGTTGATCGCGCAGTGGCGCAGCGGATCGGCGGCCGGATCACCGCGTCGCGACCGTGCGTAATACGGCGAGAAGACGCTGCCGATGAACGCGATCAGCACGATGCCGTGTTCACCGTCCTCGCTCAGCGCGTCGAGGTACCACCACGCGTACCCGCTGGGCGCGACGTCGAGATCGAAGTCCGGGAACGCTTCGCCAGCATCGTCTCCGCGGCGATCAGGCCCGAGGTCGCCGCCATCGGCAGGCCCGGTCCCGGATGGGCGCTGCCCCCGGCCAGGTACAGGCCCGGAATCGCCGTCTGCGCCCCCGGACGCTGGAACGACGCCTGCCAGCCGTGTGTCGCCATCCCGTACAACGCGCCCCCGGTCCCCGGGAACAGCGCGTTGAAGTCTGCCGGAGACGTTCGCGTCACCGTCGACAGGTTCCAGCGCAGGCCGAGCCCGCAGCGGCGCAGATGCGCCAACATGGTCCGTTCGCATCGGGCGATCTCCTCGTCGGGCGGCCCACCGGCATCGCCGATGGCCGGGGCGTTGACCAGGCACAACAGGCGCTCGGCGCCTTCGGAACCGGCCGCGCCGGATCCGTCCAGCCGGTCCTGCGCGCAGACGTACACCGTCGGGGCCTGCGGCAGACGGCGTTTGTCGAACAGGTCGCGGAACTCGGCGTCGTAGTCGTCGCTGAAGAACACCGTGTGGTGCGCGAGCGGAAAGCCGCTGATGGCGGCCAGCCCGGTCCAGGTCAATGCCGACAGCGACCGCCGCCGCGCATCGAAGCGGGGTGCCGCGCGCACGACCGATTCGCCGAGCAGTCCCTGGGCGAGCGCCGACACGTCGCCGTTGAACAGCACCATGCCGGCATCGATCCGCTCGCCGTCGTCCAGTTGCACGCCGGCGACCCGGTTGCGCTCGACCAGGATCCGGGAGACCGTGGCCTGGCACCGCACCGTCGCGCCGCGGTTGCGGGCGATGTCGGCCATCGCGCTCGCCAGCCGGTGCATGCCGCCGGCGATCGTGCTCACGCCGATGCGTTCCGCGTGGGCGACCAGCATCAGCGTGCCGGGTGCCAGCCAGGGCGATGAGCCGCAGTACGTCGCGTAGCGGCCGAACAGCTGGATCAGGCGCGGGTCGGTGAACTCGCGTTGCAGCTCCTGCATCAGCCGGTTGAACGGTGATATGCCGAGCAGGTCGGGCATGCCGCGCAGGCCGGTGCGGGCCATCAGCGACAGCGGATTGCCGGGCTGCGGAGCACGCATGAACGATTGCTCCAGCGCGCGGAAGATGCGCTCGCTGCGTTCGCAGAAGCGCAGGTAGCGGCCCGCCTCGTCGGCATTCGAGAAGGTGGTGATCGCCGCCGCGGTCGCCTGCGGGTCGGCGTGCAGGTCGAGCCGCGATCCGTCGGGCCAGGCGTGGCGGGCGAGCACGCCGAGCCGTTCCAGTGTCAGGTGGGCATCCAGCGATTCACCGACCCTGGCGAACATCTGCTCGAACCACGGCCGCAGCGTGAACACGGTCGGCCCGGCATCGACCTCGCGCCCGCCGGCCTGCAGCGTACGCAGCTTGCCGCCGACACGCGCCGACTGCTCGAGCACGGTCACCGACACGCCTTCGTGCGCGAGCACGGCGGCGGCGACCAGCCCGCCGATGCCGGCCCCGACGATCACCACCCGGTCGTTGGCCATCTGCTTCGCCGCCATCCTTTACACAACCCGCCCGCCGGCCCGCCCGACTCGCCGCGCCGGGGGCCGGATCGGTCAACACGCCACGATGTAGATTGACGTTGACATGCCATGTGTCTATTCTGAGTGACACCCGGTCGGTCGGACAAGCTCGACGGATGGCATCCGTACCACCGTGCGCGACAACGGAGAACAACGAATGGATGCAATCGCACGGATCGATACCGCGTTGCAGCGGGCGTTGGAACGGCACAGCGCGGCCGACGCGCCGCCCCGGCTCGCCGCCGCCGCCCGTCACGCAGTGTTCCCCGGCGGGGCCCGGATCCGTCCGCAGCTCACGCTTGCAGTGGCGGCGGCCTGCGGCGACGACCAGCCCGCGCTGACCGACGCGGCGGCCGCGGCGATCGAGCTGCTGCACTGCGCCTCGCTGGTCCACGACGACCTGCCGTGTTTCGACAACGCCGGACTGCGCCGCGGACAGCCGTCGGTGCACGCCGCGTTCGGCGAGCGCCTCGCGGTGCTCACCGGTGATGCGCTGATCGTGCTCGCGTTCCAGCTGATCGCCGAGGCCGCGGGGCAGGCGGTGACGCGGTTGCCGGCGGTGATCGGCACCGTGGCGCGCGGCGTCGGCATGCCCTACGGCATCGTCAGCGGGCAGGCCTGGGAATGCGAAACCCAGGTGCCGCTGCGCGAGTACCAGCGCTCGAAGACCGGTGCGCTGTTCGTCGCCGCGACGATGGTCGGTGCCGAGGCCGCCGGGGCCGACGCGGGTCCGTGGCGGGCCCTGGGCGACTGTCTCGGCGAGGCCTACCAGGTCGCCGACGATATCCGCGACGTCGTCTTCGACACCGCCGCGCTGGGCAAGCCGATCGGTCGCGACGTCGCGCTCGGGCGGCCGAGTGCGGCGCGCGAGTGGGGTCTGGCCAACTCGGTGAAACGATTCATGGCATTGCTCGACCGCGCGGTCGAGTCGATCCCGCAATGTCGGGGTCGGGCGCAGTTCCAGGCCCTGGTTCGCAGCGAAGGCGAGCGTCTGGTGCCATCGGCGATGTGCACGCGCCTGCTGCTGCAGGCGGCCTGATCGACGGGCCCTGGTGGTGATCGCCGGCGCGGCTTGGCGCGACCCGTGGTGGAAGCTGCGTGACCGGCTGCTGTCGAGCGCGGGATTCCGCCGCTGGGCCGCCGCCTTTCCGCTGACCCGCAGGATCGCGCGTCGACGCGCGGCCGCGCTGTTCGACATCGCCGGCGGCTTCGTCTATTCGCAGGTGCTGCTCGCCTGCGTGCGGCTGCGTCTGTTCGAGGCGCTGGCCCACGGACCCCAGGCCGAGGCGAACCTCGCCGCGCGACTGCAGTTGCCCGCCGATGCGACCCGTCGCCTGCTCGCGGCCGCCGCCGCGCTCGAACTGGTCGAGCCGCGCGGCGACGACCGCTGGGGCCTCGGCTCGCTGGGTGCGGTGATGGTCGGCAATCGGGCGATCGCCGCGATGATCGAGCATCACGACGCGCTCTACGCCGATCTCGCCGACCCGGTTGCCCTGCTTCGCGGCCCGTCGGGGCCGACGCGGCTCGAACGCTTCTGGCCTTATGCCCTCGGCCAGCAGCCGGCCGCGCTCGGCCCCGACGACGTCGCGCCGTACAGCGAACTGATGGCCGCCTCGGTGACGCTGGTGACCGAGCAACTGCTCGACGCGACGCGGCTCGACGACCATCGCTGCCTGCTCGACGTCGGCGGCGGCGAAGGTGCGTGCCTGGCGGCGGTGGCCGAACGTGCGCCCCACCTGCGGCTGATGCTGTTCGACCTGCCCGCGGTCGCGCAGCGCGCCCGCGGCGCGATCGCCGCGCGCCCGTTCGCCGATCGCATCACCGTGCACGGCGGCGACTTCCTGCGCGACCCGCTGCCTCGCGGTGCCGACGTCGTCACGCTGGTCCGGGTCCTGCACGACCACGACGACCCGTCGGCCGAGCAGCTGCTCGGCGCGGTGTTCGCGACGTTGCCCGCGGACGGCCGGTTGCTGATCGCCGAGCCGATGGCCGGCACCACGGGTGCCGCGGCGATGGGCGACGCGTACTTCGGCTTCTACCTGCTCGCGATGCGCCAGGGCCGCCCGCGCACCGCGGCCGAGATCACGCGGATGCTGCAACGCACCGGCTTCGATCGGATCCGCGAACTGCCCACCGCGCAGCCGTTGCAGGCGCGGGTGCTGAGCGCACGGCGGCCCTGATCGAGGCGGCGACGCTTGCGGCTGGTCACCGCCGTCGCCCTGCCGGGTCGACCCAAAAGCGTAAATTCAACTTGACACATTTGGACGTAAGCGTAGAGTGACATCGATCCCTGTCCCTCTCATGAACGACAGCAAAAACCGCATCCGCTCGACTCGTGCGGCGGCCAGTTCCAAGGCTGCTCGATGAACACGCTCGCAGTCGTCGTCCAGGAACCCGGAAACCTCGCGCTGCGTGAACTGGAGCTCACGCCCGCGGGCGCCGGTGACGTGGTCGTCGAGGTCGAGTGGAGCGGCATCAGCACCGGCACCGAGCGCCTGCTGTGGACCGGCAAGATGCCCCCGTTTCCCGGCATGGGTTACCCCCTGGTGCCCGGCTACGAATCGGTCGGGCGCGTGAGCCGGGCCGGCGAGTCCGCGGGCCTGGCGGTCGGTGAACGGGTCTTCGTTCCGGGTGCGAACTGTTTCGGGCCTGTCCGGGGTCTGTTCGGCGGCGCCGCGCGCCGCGTGGTGGTGCCGGCCGCCCGGGTCGTGCCGGTGACCGAGGACCTGGGCGAGCAGGCCGTGCTGCTGGCGCTCGCCGCCACCGCATGGCACGCGATCCGCGACGACCTGCCTGAACTGATCGTCGGCCACGGTGTGCTCGGCCGGCTGCTCGCACGGCTGGCGGTCGCCGCCGGCCAGCCCGGCGTCGTCGTCTGGGAACACAATGCGGCGCGCACCGGCGGTGCCGACGGCTACCAGGTCACGACACCCGACGAAGACCGTCGCCGCGACTACAAGGTGATCTGCGACGCCAGCGGCGACGCATCGCTGATCGACACACTGATCGGCCGGCTCGCACCCGGCGGCGAGATCGTGCTCGCCGGCTTCTACAGCGAGCGGGTCTCGTTCGATTTCCCGGCTGCGTTCATGCGCGAAGCCCGGCTGCGCGCGGCCGCCGAGTGGAAACGCCCCGACCTGCTGGCGGTCACGGCGATGGTCGAACGCGGCGCGTTGTCGCTCGACGGCTTGATCACCCACCGCGAGGACGCGCTGCGCGCGGACCACGCCTATCGCACGGCGTTCGGCGATGCCGGCTGCCTGAAGATGATCCTCGACTGGAGACAGCACTGATGAACGCGGACAAGACCGCCGGCTACACAGCGGTGCAGATCGTTCAGCGGGCCCAGCTCCGCGCAGAAGCGGCGATCGAACCGGACGCACCGGCCACCGGCGCACCGACCAAGTCGACGCAGATCATCGCGATCTACGGCAAGGGCGGGATCGGCAAGAGCTTCACGCTCGCCAACCTGAGCTACATGATGGCGCAGCTCGGCAAGAAGGTGCTGCTGATCGGCTGCGACCCGAAGAGCGACACGACGTCGCTGCTGTTCGGCGGCAAGGCGTGCCCGACGATCATCGAGACCAGTTCGAAGAAGAAGCTGGCCGGCGAGGCGGTCGCGATCGGTGACGTCTGTTTCAAGCGCGACGGCGTGTTCGCGATGGAACTCGGTGGTCCCGAGGTCGGTCGCGGCTGCGGCGGGCGCGGCATCATCCACGGCTTCGAGACGCTGGAGAAGCTCGGCTTCCACGACTGGGGCTTCGACTACGTGCTCCTCGATTTCCTCGGTGACGTGGTCTGCGGCGGATTCGGCCTGCCGATCGCCCGCGACATGTGCCAGAAGGTGATCGTCGTCGGCAGCAACGACCTGCAGAGCCTGTACGTGGCCAACAACGTCTGCAGCGCGGTCGAGTACTTCCGCAAGCTCGGTGGCAACGTCGGCGTGGCCGGCATGGTGATCAACAAGGACGATGGCACCGGCGAGGCGGCCGCGTTCGCCAGGAACGCCGGCATCCCGGTGCTGGCCGCGATCCCCGCGCACGAGGACATCCGGCGCAAGAGCGCGAGCTACGAGATCATCGGTCGCCCCGGCACACAATGGGCGCCGCTGTTCGAGACGCTGGCCACCAATGTCGCCGAGGCCCCGCCGATGCGGCCCAAGCCGCAGACGCAGGACGAACTGCTGGCGCTGTTCTCCAGCGATGCGGTCGGTCGCGACGTCGTGCTCGAACCGGCGACGCTGGTCGACATGGTGGGTCGGGACGAGGCGGTCAAGCCCTCGCTCGAAGTGGTCTATGAACAGGTCTGAAGACACCGACGGCGTGCGGCCCGAGGCGGTCCCCCAGGAGGACGGCCAGGGCTGCCACGCGGGCGCCGAGCAGATGCGTGCCGCCGCGCAGGCCGCCGGCAAGGGCGGCGTGCTGGCCCGGCTCGCCGCCGACTATCCGAAGGGACCCCACGACCAGCCGCAGAGCATGTGCCCGGCGTTCGGTTCGCTGCGGGTCGGCCTGCGGATGCGGCGCACTGCCACCGTGTTGTCGGGCTCGGCGTGTTGTGTCTACGGGCTCACGTTCACCTCGCATTTCTACGGCGCACGCCGCAGTGTCGGCTACGTGCCGTTCAACAGCGAGTCGCTGGTCACCGGCAAGCTCTTCGAGGACATCCGCGAGGCCACCTACAAACTCGCCGACCCGGCGCAGTACGACGCGATCGTGCTGATCAACCTGTGCGTGCCGACCGCCAGCGGCGTGCCGCTGCAACTGCTGCCCAAGCAGATCAACGGTGTGCGCGTGATCGGGATCGACGTGCCGGGCTTCGGCGTGCCGACCCACGCCGAGGCCAAGGACGTGCTCGCCGGCGCGATGCTGCACTACGCCCGTTCCGAGGTGATGGCCGGACCGGTGCAGGCCCCCCGCGGCTGGTCGGGCGGCGGCAAGCCGACGGTCACGCTGCTGGGCGAGATGTTCCCGGCCGATCCGATGATCATCGGCGCGATGCTCGAACCGATGGGACTGGCCGCCGGCACCGTGGTGCCGACCCGCGAATGGCGCGAGTTGTACTCGGCGCTCGACGGCGCGGTGGTCGCCGCGATCCACCCGTTCTACACCGCGAGCGTCCGCGAATTCGAGGCCGCAGGGCGGCCGGTCGTCGGCTCGGCGCCGGTCGGTGTCGACGGCACCGTCGGCTGGCTGCAGGCGATCGGCGAGGCGGCCGGCGTCGCGCAGGACAGGATCGATGCCGCGGCCAACCGGATCGTCCCTGCGATCCGAGGCGCGCTCGCCGCGACGCCGATCAAGGGCCGGATCACGATGAGCGGCTACGAGGGGTCGGAACTGATCGTCGCCAGGCTGCTGGTCGAAAGTGGCGCCGATCTCCGCTACGTCGGCACCGCCTGCCCGCGCACGCCGTGGAGCGAGGCCGATCGCGAGTGGCTGGCAGCGCGTGGCGTGCAGGTGCAGTACCGCGCCTCGCTCGAGCAGGATCTGGCCGCGATGCGCGAGTTCCAGCCGGACCTGGCGATCGGCACCACGCCGCTCGTGCAGGCCGCCAAGGAGTCCCGGATCCCGGCGCTGTACTTCACGAACCTGATCTCCGCGCGGCCGCTGATGGGGCCGGCGGGTGCGGGGTCGCTGGCCGCGGTGATCAACTCGGCGCTGGGCAACCGCGACCGCTTCCTGCAGATGGACGAGTTCTTCGGCGCCTCCGGTGTCGGCACGGGTGATCGCGCCGGCGTCTGGGAAGACACGCCGAAGGAGCGGCCCGAGTTCCGTGCGAACTTCCGGCGCCAGGTGATCAAGCTGCAGCGCAAGCTGCAATCCGAGCAGATGGTCTAGACGATGCTGGTACTCGACCACGACCGCGCGGGCGGCTACTGGGGAGCCGTCTACGTCTTCACGGCGATCAAGGGCCTGCAGGTCGTGATCGACGGCCCGGTCGGCTGCGAGAACCTGCCGGTGACCTCGGTGCTGCACTACACCGACGCGCTGCCGCCGCATGAACTGCCGGTGGTCGTCACCGGCCTGGCCGAGGAACAGCTCGGTCGCGAGGGGACCGAAGGCGCGATGAAACGCGCGCACGCGACCCTCGATCCCGACCTGCCGAGTGTGGTCGTCACCGGTTCGATCGCCGAGATGATCGGTGGCGGCGTCACCCCGGAGGGCACCGGGCTGCAGCGCTTCCTGCCGCGCACGATCGACGAGGACCAGTGGCAGTGCGCGAATCGCGCGATGTCTTGGCTGTGGGCGCAGTACGGCCTGCGCCACGTCCCCGCGCGCAAGCCGGCGGGTGAGCGCGCAGCCGGCGAGAAACCGCGGGTGAACCTGATCGGTCCGTGTTACGGCACGTTCAACATGCCAAGCGACCTCGCCGAGATCCGGCGCCTGGTCGAGGGCATTGGTGCCGAGATCAACATGGTGTTTCCGCTCGGCAGCCACCTGGCCGACGTGCAGAAGCTGGCCGATGCCGACGCCAACGTCTGCATGTACCGCGAGTTCGGCACGATGTTGTGTGAACAGCTCGAGCGGCCCTGGCTGCACGCGCCGATCGGACTGCACAGCACGACCAAGTTCCTGCGCAGCCTCGGTGAACTGCTCGGGCTCGATCCGGAGCCGTTCATCGAACGCGAGAAACACACGACGATCAAGCCGATCTGGGACCTGTGGCGGTCGGTGACCCAGGACTTCTTCGGCACCGCGAGCTTCGCGGTGGTCGCCGGCGAGACCTACACGCGCGGCCTGCGCCACTACCTCGAGGACGAACTCGGGTTGCCGTGCCAGTTCGCGATCCCGCGCCGGCCCGGCGCCAAGACCGACAACGCCGAAGTGCGCCGGCTGACGCGCGAGAAACCGCCGCTGGTGATGTTCGGCTCCTACAACGAGCGCATGTACCTGGCCGAGGCCGGTGCCGGCCACGGTCCGCGCCCGAGCTACATCCCGGCCTCGTTCCCCGGCACGGTGATCCGGCGCGCGACCGGCACCCCGTTCATGGGCTACGCCGGCGCCACCTACGTGCTGCAGGAGACCTGCAACGCGCTGTTCGACGCACTCTTCAACGTGCTGCCCCTGGGCACCGACCTGGATCGGGTCGAGGCGACGCCGTCACGGCTCGAGGAAGCCACGCACAGTCCGTGGGACGACGATGCCCAGCGCCTGCTCGACGAGCTGGTCAGCGCGCAGCCGGTGCTGGTGCAGATCTCCGCGGCCAAGCGGCTGCGCGATCGCGCCGAGCGCGATGCGCGCCGTGCCGGCGAGGAACGCGTGACCGCCGAGCGGGTCGCGCGGGCGCGCGAGGCTTTGCTCACGGGAGCCGCGTCATGACGGCACGGCTCGCCCCGTTTGCCCCGACACGCCGGCAGGCGTGCCAGGTCGACCCCGCCGCGTGGGGTAACGCGGTAACGGCCGTTTGGCCATCGACAAGAAGGAACCCCCGCTATGGTTGACGAAAGAAAGGGCTCGCTGTCCGGCTTGACCGAACAGGAGGCTCGCGAGTTCCACGGGATCTTCGTGAGCAGCTTCATCGCTTTCACGGTGATCGCCATCATCGCTCACGTGCTCGTCTGGAACTGGCGGCCCTGGCTGTAGGCCATCGCTGCTGACGACCCGCCCGCAAGGAGCTGCTCATGGATGCATCGACACTCAAGCCTGCCGCATCGGCGGCGGCCGACATGGAAATGTCGCCGCTCGTCTACTACGCCGGCTTCGCCGTGTTCCTGGTGATCGCCATCGTCGCGCAACTGCTGATGTTGCGATGGCGTAACTGGTTGCCGGGCGCCGAGGGCAAGTCCCTGATCGGTGGCGTCAGGTCGGCGGTCTACACGTTCATGTCCAATATCCCCTGACCCAGGAGGTAACCAGCATGTGGAAAGTTTGGTTGTTGTTCGACCCGAGACGGGTCCTGATCGCCTTGTTCACGTTCCTTTTCGGACTGGCGTTGCTGATCCATTTCATTCTGCTCAGCACCGACAGGTTCAATTGGCTCGACGGTGGCGCGAAGGCCAAGCCGAAGGCTGCCCTGATCGTCTTCGATCAGGCACCGAAAGCTTGACCGGGACGTATTTCGTTCAAGGCAAGAACTCGGCAAGAAGACTGCGCAACCGGCGGGCTCGCCCCGAGCCCGACTGGTTGCCGACCGAATGCAGGAAACGCAGCCCGGTGGGCTGCGCGCAACCAGGAGCCGGCCATGGCCATGCTCAGTTTCGAGAGGAAGTACCGCGTCCGTGGCGGTACGTTGATCGGCGGTGACCTGTTCGACTTCTGGGTCGGACCGTTCTTCGTCGGCTTCTTCGGCGTCACCACCGCGTTCTTCGCGATCCTCGGGACCGCGCTGATCGTCTGGGGCGCGGCCCTCGGACCGACGTGGAACATCTGGCAGATCAACATCGCGCCGCCCGACCTGTCGTGGGGGTTGCGTCTCGCGCCGCTCGCCGAAGGCGGGTTGTGGCAGCTGATCTCGATCTGCGCGCTCGGCGCGTTCGTGTCGTGGGCGCTGCGGGAGGTCGAGATCTGCCGCAAGCTCGGCATGGGCTTCCACGTGCCGATCGCGTTCGGCGTGGCCATCTTCGCCTACTTCGTACTGGTCGTCGTCAGGCCGGTCCTGCTCGGCGCCTGGGGGCACGGCTTTCCGTACGGGATCATGAGCCACCTGGACTGGGTGTCCAACACCGGCTATCAGTACCTGCACTTCCACTACAACCCGGCGCACATGCTCGCGGTCAGCTTCTTCTTCACCACCGCCTTCGCGCTGGCGCTGCACGGTTCGCTGATCCTGTCGGTGACCAACCCGGCCAAGGGTGAACCGGTCAAGACGCCGGAACACGAGAACACGTTCTTCCGCGACACCATCGGCTACTCGATCGGTTCGCTCGGCATCCACCGGCTCGGCCTGTTCCTGGCGCTGTCGGCTGGATTCTGGAGCGCGGTCTGCATCGTCGTCAGCGGCCCGTTCTGGACGCGCGGCTGGCCCGAGTGGTGGAACTGGTGGCTGAGCCTGCCGGTGTGGGGCCATTGAGGCGCGCGACGACAAGACGGAACAGCAGAGGAATTCGAGATGGCCGACTATCAGAACATCTTCACCCGGGTGCAGGTCCACGCCCCGTCCTACGCCGGAGTTGTCCTCCCGCGAGGCGAGGACAAACGCGAGGGCGAACCCTGGCACATCCACCTGCTCGGCCGCTTCGGCGATGCCCAGCTCGGCCCGATCTACCTCGGCTGGTTCGGTGTGCTGTCGCTGATCTTCGGCTTCGCCGCATTCGAGATCATCGGGCTGAACATGCTCGCCTCGGTGAACTGGAACCCGATCGAGTTCGTGCGGCAATTGCCGTGGCTCGCGCTCGAGCCGCCCGCTGCCGAGTACGGGATCAGCATTCCCCCACTGGCCAAGGGCGGCTGGTGGCTGATGGCCGGGTTCTGCCTGACGATGTCGGTGCTGTTGTGGTGGGTCCGGATGTACCGGCGCGCGCGTGCGCTCGGTCTGGGCACCCACACGGCGTGGGCGTTCGCCTCGGCGATCTGGCTGTACCTGGTGCTCGGCTTCATCCGGCCGCTGATGCTCGGCCAGTGGAGCGAGGCGGTGCCGTTCGGCATCTTCCCGCACCTGGACTGGACCGCCGCGTTCTCGCTGCGCTACGGCAACCTGTTCTACAACCCGTTCCACATGCTGTCGATCGCATTCCTGTACGGCTCGGCGCTGATCTTCGCGATGCACGGGGCGACGATCCTGGCCGTGACCCGCTTCGGCGGCGAACGCGAGATCGAGCAGATCTACGATCGTGGCACCGCGTCCGAGCGTGCCGCGCTGTTCTGGCGCTGGACGATGGGCTTCAACGCGACGATGGAATCGATCCACCGCTGGGGCTGGTGGTTCGCGGTGCTGTGCACGCTGACCGGCGGCATCGGCATCCTGCTGACCGGAACGGTCGTCGACAACTGGTACCTGTGGGCCGTGCAACACGGGGTCGCCCCGGCTTACCCGGCCGCCTATCCGGTGAATCCGGACCCGGCGCTGTCCGTTCCGGTGGTCAAATGAACACGCCCCTGCCAAGCCGAAAGGTGAAACGCATGACAAGCGTATCCGCCGGCCTTTGGGCCACCCTGATCGGAGTCGCGCTGCTCGCCGGCTGCGAACGTCCGCCAATGGAGAGTTCGCAGCGCGGATACCGCGGTACCGGGATGGCGCAGGTCACCAACCCGCGCATCGCCGCGTCGATCCAGGAAGCGCAGGCGTTGCCCGCCGAGGTGCCCGCCGTTCCTTCGGATCCGAGCGCTCCGAAGGCGAAGGAGGCCTACAAGAACGTGCAGGTGCTCGGTGACCTGTCGGTCGGCGAGTTCACGCGCACGATGCTGGCGATGTCCGCCTGGGTGTCGCCGGAACAAAGCTGCAACTACTGTCACAAGCCGGGCGAGGACCTGTCCTCCGATTCGCTGTACACGAAAGTGGTCGCCCGCAAGATGCTGGTGATGAACAAACACATCAACGGCCAGTGGAAGTCACACGTCGGCGAGACCGGCGTCACCTGCTACACCTGCCACCGCGGCCAGCCGGTGCCCTCGCAGGTGTGGTTCAACCAGACCGGCGGGCGCACCACGGGCTTCATCGCCGATTCCGGCGGCCAGAACATGGCCTCGAAGCAGGCGGGCCTGAGTGCGCTGGGCGTCAACGTGCTCGATGCCTACCTGGTCAAGGACGGGCATCTTCGCCAGGGTGGCACCACCGCGCTGCCGACCGGCAACAGCGCGACGATCCGCCAGACCGAGGGCACGTTCGGGCTGATGATGCACATCAGCGAATCGCTCGGTGTCAATTGCACGTTCTGCCACAACACACGCTCACACGTGGACTGGGCCGAGAGCCCGCTGTCGCGGACCAACGCGTATTACGGCATCCGGATGGCCCGGGACCTGAACAACGCACACCTGCTTCCGCTCGCGGGCACGTTGCCGCCCGAGCGGCTGGGCCCGACCGGCGACGTGCCGAAGGTCAATTGCGCGACCTGTCACCAAGGGGTGAGCAAGCCGCTGAACGGCGCGGCGATGGCCAAGAGTTTTCCTGCGTTGGCGGGCTCCGGGCCGGTGAAGGGCGCCGCGGCGGCGTCCACGGCCGGGACACTTTCGGACGCATTACCGGCTGCTTCCGGCGCCGCGCCAGGGGCCGGCGCCAGGGGCGCTGCGGCGGCTGCAGCGTCGCCGGGGACCAATGCCGGTGCGCCCTCGTCGGGCACGGTGTCGACCGCGGCGGTGACGGCCGTGGCGACCGCTCCGGCGTCCGGTGCCACGTCGTCAACGGCTTCGTCGCCATCGACTGCGGGGTCGTCATCGACCGCGCCGTCTGCATCGACCACGCCGCCGTCGTCGACGACGCCTTCGTCGCCGACCACGGCGATGGCGGCCACGACACCGGCGGCAGGATCGCCGTCGTCCGGTGCCGCCTCGGCCGAGGTCGACGTCGCTCCGGATACGCTCGTGGGCGCTGGTTACCCCGAAATGGTCAGTTTCTACTTCGATACCGCGAAGACGACGCTGGCGGCCGATGCCCGCTCGCAGCTGCAGCAGGTGATCGCCTACGCGACCACTCACGGCGATGCGCGGATCGGTATCTCGGGCTACCACGACCGGCGAGGCGGCGCGACGGCGAACGTCGAACTGGCGAAGTCGCGGGCGCAGGTGACACGTGAACTGCTGGTGAGCGCGGGCGTGCCGGCCGATCGGATCGTGATGGTCAAGCCGCGTGAGACCGTCGGTGGTTCCGACGATCGCGCGGCGCGCCGGGTCGACGTCTATCCGGCGCGCTGAGCGTCGGATCCCGCGATCGGCGCCACGGCGCCGATGAAAAGAAAGCGCGCCGGTGGCGCGCTTTTTTCATTGCCGGCCGTTCGACGGCGCGTCAGTTCTTACGTGCCGCCCAGAAGGTCGCCCCCTGCGGCCCGTAGCGTTCCGCATGCCGCGTGCCGCGGTCGACCTCGAAGGTGTCACCCGGCCGCAGATGCCGGGTCTGTCCGTCGACCGTCAGCCAGAACTCGCCGCGCACCACCATCGCACGGGTGTCGAACGGGTGGTCGTGTAATGGCGTCTCCATATTGGCCGCCCATTCCCTCACGAGCACCTCGTCAGCGCCCTGGCGTTTCGCCGCGTCGGTGAACTCCTCGAACGTCGGCATTGTCGTCGTGGCCATCACCTGCTCCCGTCAGACCAGCTTCAGGTCGACCGCGATGTTGTTGCGGGTTGCGTTGGAGTACGGGCAGACCTGGTGCGCGCTGTCGATCAGGTCCTGCGCGACCTTGCGGTCGAGGCCCGGCAGCGCGACGGCCAGGCGCACACCGATCCCGAAGCCTTGCGGAATCGGTCCGATGTCGACTTCCGCATCGATCGCGGCGTCCGCGGGTACCGACACCTTCTTGAGCCCGGCGACGTGTTTCAGGGCACCCATGAAACACGCGGAGTAACCGGCCGCGAACAACTGCTCGGGATTGGTCGCGCCGCCCTTGCCGCCCAGACCGGGCGGCGGTGCGAGCTTGACGTTCAACATGCCGTCGTCGGACGCCGACTGGCCTTCGCGCCCGCCGGTGGTGTGGGTCTTCGCGGTGTACAGGACTTTCTCGGGAATCACTGGCATGTCGTCTCCTTGGGATGGGTGTCGAACGGAAGAGCCGGAACGCGGACCCGTCAGGTCTGGATCCGGTCACGCAGCTGCTGCAGTTCGTCGGTCAACCGGGTGACCTCCTGCAGCGAACAACCGGTGGCGGCGAATACCCGCCGCGGCACGGTGGAGGCACGTTGCCTGAGCTGGCGCCCCTTGGCGGTGAGCCGGATCATCATCCGGCGTTCGTCCTCGGAATCCCGCTCGCGACGGACGACGCCGTTGGCTTCCAGTCGCTTGAGCATCGGCGTCAGCGTGCCGGAATCCAGGAACAGCCGTTCACCGATCTCGGTCACCGACCGACCGTCCCGCTCCCACAGCACCAGCAGCACCAGGTACTGCGGGTAGGTGAGTTCGAGCGCCGCCAGCAGGGCCGTGTACAGCCGGTTCATCGCCAGCGAGGTCGAGTGCAACGCAAAACACAACTGGTGGTCGAGCGACATCGCGGTGGCGGCAGGCAGCGGTTCGTCGCGGGAGCCGCGTGGAAAAACTTCGGTTGGCATCGTTTAACTATATCGCACAATTGAATTGTGTCAAATATAAACCGCGCCGGCGCCGGGGTCTGGATCGTGCGGCCTCAGCGCCGGCGCTGCTTCGGCAAGGCAGAGATGCCCCCCATCAGCAACTTGATGCAAGTCTCGGTCCCGCGCTCGACGTAGCCGCGGGGCGCACCCCGGTGCGGTACGCGCCGCCCGACGATCAGGCTGCTCAAGCCGTGGACCAGCGACCAGGCGGCCAGTGCCAGCTCGCGCGGATCGCCGGCGCGGAACACGCCGGCCGCCTGGCCCGCCCGGACCACCGTCTCGAGTGTCGTCGCCAGCCCCTGTCCGGCCAGCACCAGCGACGGATGGGCATGCCAGTCGATGATGACATTGCCGAACATCAGCGACAGCAGGTGGGGATTGTCGATGGCGAAGCGTACGTAGTCGCGACCACATGCCGCGAGCTGATCGGCAGGCCCGCCCGCGGTCGACTCGATCGTTCGGCGGTGGATCCGGTCCAGCGTGCGAAAGGCCTCTTCGGCGAGGTCGGCAAGCAACGCCTGCTTGTCGGCGTAATGCCGGTAGGCCGCGGTATGGCTGACACCGGCTGCCTGCGATATTTCGCGAAGGCTCACGGACTCGGCCCCGCGTTCGCGAATCAGTTCGAGCGCGGCATCTCGAAGCGCCTGTTTCAGGTCGCCATGGTGATAGGAGCGGCCCCTCTTCGCCTGCAACGGACTCCGGACAGCCATTCATCCCCGCGGAAGTGTTGACACTGGAAACATCCTACGCCATCCTGTTGATGTAGACACCGGAAACATCAATCGTCGCCGAAGGCCGAGCACCCATGGACGCAGGAGCAACGACATGATTCCTCGCGCTCTCATCGGTCGGCCCGTTCGGTACGGCGGGCCGGGGTGGCGCGGGCCACCCGGCAACCCGGGGGCTCGTTGAGATGGGCCGGCGCGTGCTGCAGGCGGCCACCGCCCTGCTGGGGGTGATCCCGGTGGTGACCGGGGTGCTGACGATGATGGGACTGGACGATCCGATCTATCGCGAGGCCGGCCTGCCCGCCCATGCGCTGCTCGACAGCAACCTGCGGTTCTTCGGCGGCCTGTGGCTCGCGGCCGGGCTGGCGATGCTCTGGCTGGTGCCGCGCATCGACGAGCAGGCCACGCTGTTCCGCGTGTTGTGGGGGATGGTGTTCGTCGGCGGTATCGGGCGGTTGCTGTCGATGATGCTGGTCGGGGCGCCGCCCTGGCCGTTCATCGGTTTCACCGCGCTCGAGATCGTCGGCGCGCCGCTGATCGTCGCCTGGCAGGCGCGGGTCGCGCGATGAGCGTGCTCAGCGGCGGCGCGCCTGCTCGGCCTCGTCCCAGGCCGTCAGCGCCTGCCGGTCGGGCACCCAGCCCAGGCCCTTGCCGGCATCCGAGCTGAGGGCATCCTGTGTGGTGACCACGTCGATCAGCGCCGGTGCATTCGCAAATGCCGTCTCGATCGCGGCCTGCAGCCGCGACGGGTCGGTCACGCGTTCGGCGTGCAGGCCGAACGCACGCGCCATCGCCGCGTAGTCGCTCCACGCGAGTGTCGTGCCGACGACGCGACCGCCGTAGTTCATCTGCTGGTCCAGCCGCTCGATGTTCCACGCCGCGTTGTTGGACACGATGAACACCGCCTTGGCACCGTGGCGCTTGGCGGAGTCGATCTCCATCGCGTTGATGCCGAACGCGCCGTCGCCGGTGATCGCGACCACCTGCCGGTCGGGATGCAGCAGGGCCGCGGCCACCGCGTACGGCGTGCCGACGCCCAGGCAGCCGAACGCACCCGCGTCCAGGTACTCGCGCGGTTCGAGGCCCATCCGCGCGAAGCTCAGCAGGTCGCCGCCGTCGGCGATGGTGATCGCGTCCGGGCGGAGGACGCGGCGCAGCGCATCGAAGATCCGGTTCGGATGCATGTGGCCGTCGTTGCCCGCGGGCGAGGCGCCCATCGACTCGGCATGTCGCGCCGCGCGCCTGACGTGTTCCGAGTGCAGCGCACCGGTCCACTCGCGGTCGAGCGAGGGCGACGGCCGGCCGATCGCGTCCGCCAGCGCGGCGAGTGCAAGTGTCGGATCGGCGAGCAGTTCGACCTCGCCGCGGCGGTTGTCCCGCAGCTCGTCGGCGTGATCGGCGATGCGGACGAAGCGCGCGTGTCTGAAGACGGCCGGCGAGCCATAGGCGAGCTGGTAGTCCAGCTTGCGGCCGACGACCAGCACCAGATCGGCCTCCTGCATCGCCCGGGCACGCACCGCACCGACGGCCGCCGGATGCGACGCGGCGACCAGGCCGCGACTTTCCTGCGTGTCCAGATAGACCGCACCGGTCGCCTCGAGCAGCCGGGTCAGCGCGGCTCCGGCGCGCCTGGCGCCGCGCCCGGTCACCACCAGCGGCCGGCGCGCGTTGCGCAGCAGGTCGGCGGCCCGCGCGACTTCGCCGGCATCCGGCGCGACCGGCGGGCGACGGCTCGGTCGCATGTGTTCGTCGAGCACACACGCCGGCGGCACCGTCTGGCGCAACACGTCGGTCGGGATCTCGATGTAGACCGGGCCCGGCGGATTGCCGTCGCCCTCGGCCATCACCCACGCCTTGTCGAGGTCGCGGGTGATCTGGTCGGCGACGCGCAGCGTGCGCGACGAACGCGTGACCGGCGCCATGATCGCCGCATGGTCGATGCCCTGCAGCGGACCGAGGTCGTCCTGCGGCACCGGCGGGCAGCCGCCGATCAGGAGCACCGGCACACGCTCCAGGTGCGCGTTGGTGATCGCGGTGACGCAGTTGGTGACACCGGGACCCGCGGTGGCCATCGCCACGCCGACCTGGCCGGTCAGCGCCGCGTGGGCGTGTGCCATGTGCACCGCGGCGCCTTCGTCCCGCACGTCGATGATGCGCACGCCGAGCTGCGCCAGATGGTCCCAGATCGGCTGGATGTGGCCACCTTGCAGGCCGTAGATCCGATCGACGCCGCGGGCGGCGAGAAAGCGGGCGACGAGTTCGGCGACCGTCCGGTGAGCGTTCGAGGTCATGGCGTGTCCTGCGCTGGAGTTGCGCCGGCCGGCGCGGGAAACCCGCGGCCGACGCCGAATCGCCGGCCGACCGGCCGACAGTGTCATTCGGCGCGAATTGTCGGCGCGGTCGGTCGCGCGGGCAATTGTTTTCGTCTGAATCGAGGCTTGCCCGTGCGGCAACGCTCAGCAGAACCGGAACGACACCGTACCGAGCGCACCGTAGTCCGCGTGCAGCACATCACCGCGCACGGCCGGCGTCGGGCGGGTGAACGAGCCGGCAAGCACCAGGTCGCCGGCTTCGAGCTGCTCGTCGTGGCGCGCGATCTTGTCGGCGAGCCAGGCGACGCCGGTGGCCGGATGGTTCAGCACGCCGGCGGCCAGGCCGGTCTCCTCGATCACCCCGTTCTTGAACAGCATCGCGCCGACCCAGCGCAGATCGACCGCGTCCGGCTTCACCGGGCGTCCGCCGGTCACGATGCCCGCGTTGGCGGCGAAGTCGCTGATGGTGTCGAACACCTTGCGCGGCTTGCCGGACTCGCGGTCGAACTGTTCGATCCGTGCGTCGATGATCTCGATCGCCGGCAGCACGTAGTCGGTGGCGGCGAGCACCTGCGTCATCGTGACGCCCGGTCCCCGCAACGGGCGGCCGAGCACGAACGCGAGCTCGACCTCGATCCGTGGCGCGATGAAGCGGTCGATCGGGATCTCGCCGCCCTGGGCGAAGAACATGTCGTCCATCAGCGGCGCGAAGTCCGGCTCGTCGATCTGGCTGGACAGCTGCATCGCCCGCGACGTGAGCCCGATCTTGCGGCCGAGGATCCGATGCCCGTCCGCCTGCTCGAGCCGCACCCAGGCGCGCTGGATCGCATAGCCGTCGTCGATCGTCATCTGCGGGAAACGCGCGGAGAAATGGCGCAGCGGCCGGCGGGCCTTGCGTGCGTCGTAGAGCTCGCGGGCCAGCGCGGTGACGGTCTCGGCGGGCAGTGTCATCACGCGCGGTTGAAGTGGGCATGCAGGTTGCCGAGCTTCGTGTCGAAGACCTCCGGGCCTTCGTCGATCTGCAGCGTGACACCGACCAGCCGCCGCGCCAGCAGCGGGGCCAGGTGGGCCCGCGTCGCGGCCGCCAGCGCCTCGCCGGTGGCCCGCTGCGTCGCCTCGCTGCGGCCGCGCGCCATGCGCAGGTGCAGGTAGATGAAACCCATGTCGGCGCTGCCGTCGGCGACTGCGTGATGCGGCGCCGGGTAGGCGAACACGCGGATGCCACCGACCGGGAACACCGGCGCGCCGTGTTCGTCACGACAGGTCTTCATCGTGTCGGCCAGCGTGCGGCAGAGCGCGGTCATGTCGGTTTCGGCCTCGAGCTGGCCGGTGTAGAGGATCACCACGTGAGGCATCTGGGCACCTGTCGAAGAGTGGATCGGATCGGGAACGATACGGCAATCGGGACAGCACACTAGAGTCGGGCCGCGATCGGGGTGTAACCCTCGGCCCGCGACGCGATCGGGACCGGGATCGCGTCGCCCGACTGCGGCGTGACCGGGAATATCGCATTGATCTGGCCGGTGCCGGAGGCGCCGAAATACGGCGTGACCACCTCGACCCGGCCATCGTAGCCGGACCAGCCGAGTGCACCGAGCAGCATCGCGGTGTCGTGCATGAACCCCTCGCCGTGGCCCTTGGCCGCGTACTCGGGCAGCATGGCACAGAACGCCTTCCACTCGCCGTCCTGCCACATCTGCACGACCCGGTGATCGAGTGTCTCCAGGAACGGACTCCAGATCCTGAACGCGAACTCGGGCGCGAGCCCGTTCTGTGCGAAACGATGGCTGAGCGAACCGCTGGCCAGGAACGCGACCGTGCCGTCGTAGCGCTCCTCGACCGCGCGCCGCAGCGCCCAGCCGAGTCGTGCGCTGTCGTCCAGGTAGTGCGCCATGCACAGCGCCGAGACCGACACCACCTTGAAGTGGCGGTCGGTGTTCATGTAGCGCAGCGGCACCAGCGTGCCGTACTCCGGATCGAGCGAGGTGGCATCGTGGGCCAGGGTCTCCACCCCCATCTCGCTGGCGACCTCGGCCATCAGCCGTCCGAGCGCCGGGTTGCCCGGGCTCTCGAAGGCCATGTTGGTGATGAAGTGCGGCAGCTCGTTGCTGGTGTAGGTGCCCTTGAAGTGCGGCGCGCAGTTGACGTGGTAGTTGGCGTTGACCAGCCAGTGGGTGTCGAACACGACCAGCGTGTCGACACCGGCGGCGCGGCAGCGGCGCGAGATCTCGCGGTGGCCTTCGATCGCATCGTCGCGCGTGCCGTGGCGCGCGCCGGGCAGTTCGCTCAGGTACATCGAGGGCACGTGGGTGATCTTGGCGGCGAGAGCGACTTTGCCCATCTGGTTTCTCCGTGGTGTTCGCCTCCGGGGGCGTCTCAGGTGGCGTCCGATCACCAGCGCGGAATGTGATGGCTGCCGTACGAGACGGCAACGTTCTTCGGCTCCAGGAACACCTCGTAGCTCCAGGTGCCGCCCTCGCGGCCGGTGCCGCTGGCCTTGGTGCCGCCGAACGGCTGGCGCAGGTCGCGCACGTTCTGGCTGTTGACGAAACACATGCCGGCCTCGATCGCCGCGGCGACGCGATGGGCGCGACCGAGGTTCTCGGTCCAGACATAACTGGACAGGCCGTAGTCGATGTCGTTGGCCTGCGTGATCGCGTCGGCCTCGTCGTCGAACGCGATCAGGCAGGCGACCGGGCCGAAGATCTCCTCCTGCGCGATCCGCATGCCGTTCTTCACGTCGGCGAACACCGTCGGCCTGACGAAGTTGCCGCGGCGAAGCGCCGCGGGCAGCTCGGGAGCTTCCGTGCCGCCGCAGAGCAGCGTCGCGCCTTCCCTCGGGCCGAGTTCGATGTAGCCGCGCACCTTGGCCAGGTGCTGCGGGCTGATCATCGGGCCGATCGTCGTCGCTTCGTCGAGCGGATCACCGACCCGGATCCTCGCCGCGCGTTCGGCGAAACGGCGCGCGAAGTCCGCGTAGATCGATCGCTGCACCAGGATCCGGCTGCCCGCGGTACAGCGCTCGCCGTTGTTGCTGAAGATCATGAAGAGCGCGGCGTCCAGAGCCCGTTCGATGTCGGCGTCCTCGAAGACCACGAACGGGCTCTTGCCACCGAGCTCCATGCTGAACTTCTTCAGGCCGGCCGCGCGGATGATCCGGTTGCCGGTGACCGTCGAGCCGGTGAACGAGATCGCCCGCACGTCCGGGTGCGAGACCAGCGGCTCGCCGGCGTCGCGACCGGTGCCGTGCACCAGGTTCAGCACGCCCGGCGGCAACCCGGCCTCGGTCGCCAGTTGCGCGAAGCGGGAGATCGAGATCGGCGACAACTCGCTCATCTTCATCACCGCGGTGTTGCCGAACGCGATGCACGGCGCGGTCTTCCAGGTGCCGGTCATGAACGGCACGTTCCACGGGCTGATCAGCGCACAGACGCCGACCGGATGGAACAACGTGTAGTTCAGGTGGGTCGGTGTCGGATACGTATGGCCGTCGACGCGGGTGCACATCTCGGCGAAGTAATGGAAGTTGTCGGCCGCGCGCGGCACCAGCTGCTTGCGCGTCTGGGTGATCACCTGCCCGGTGTCCTGCGTCTCCAGCCCGGAGATCTCCGGCACGTGTCTGGAGATCAGTTCGCCCAGCCGGTTCATCAGCTTCGCGCGCTCGGCCGCCGGTGTCGCCGCCCACTTCGGAAACGCGGCCTTCGCGGCGGCGACCGCGGCGTGCACCTCGGCCTCGCCGCCGGCGGCGACCTCGGCCAGGACCTCCTGCGTGGCCGGGTTGATCGTCTCGAAGTAGTCGCGGCCCGGGACCGTCTTGCCGTCGATCAGGTGGTCGATGCGCATGGAGTCTTTCAGGGGGTGGTGACGCCGATCGGGACGTTGTCGTCAATCGGCACGCGATCGGGTGAACACGGACTGCGCCACCAATGTGCTGGCCAGGCGGCCGATGCCGTCGATCTCGCACACGACCTCGTCGCCGACATCGACGTTGACGACTCCCTCGGGAGTGCCGGTCAGGATCACGTCGCCGGCGTCCAGTGTCATGAAGCCGGTCAGGTATTCGATCAGCGCGGCGACGTCGTGGACCATCCGCGAGGTGTGCCCCTGCTGCGTCACCGTGCCGTTGACGAACGTGCGCAGCGACAGCGCCTGCGGATCCGGCACCTCGGCGGCCGGCACGAACCAGGGCCCCAGCACCGTGCCCCCGTCGCGGTTCTTCACGCGCAGGTTCGGCCGGTACCAGTTCTCCAGGTAGTCACGCACCGCGTAGTCGTTGGCCACCGTGTAGCCGGCGACATGGTCGAGTGCATCGGCGGCCTTGACCTGCCGGGCGCGGCGGCCGATCACCACCGCGAGTTCACATTCGTAGTGCATGAAGTTCGCATCGGCCGGTCGGCAGGTCTGGCCGCGATGGCCGATCACGCTGCCCGCGGTCTTCAGGAACACCAGCGGCTCGTCCTTGGCAGTGACCGTCAGCTCGCCGGACAACTCCTTCAGATGGTCCGCGTAGTTCAGGCCGAGTGCAACGATCGTCCCGACCTCGAACGGTGCGAGCCAGACGACCTGGTCCTCGGCGAGCACACGACCGTCGACCAGCTGCAATCCGTCCGGATGGGGATGGGCGACGTGGATCGCGCCGGCGTAGGCGACACGCGCGGATCTCACGCGGCACCCGTGTCGACGGCGATCACACCTTCGAGCCGGCCGACCGGCGCACCATCGATCGCGAAGCGCTGCCCGGCCTTCACGCGCGGTGCGCCGGCGGCGACCCCGAGCATCAGCAGGTCGCCGGGATGCAGCGTCATGAATGCGGAGACGTCGGCGAGCAGGGTCGCGGCGTCACGCTGCATCACGCCGACCCGGGCCTGGTGGACGAGCCGGCCGTCGATCGACACCTCGAGCAGTGCACTCGCCGGGTCCGGCAGCATCGTGTGCGGCAGGACGCGCGGCCCGATCAGGCAGGATCGGTCACGAGCCTTGAACCGCACCGAGGGCCGATAGAAGCTGTCGTGGGGCAGCGACAGGTCGGCAACCAGCGTCCAGCCGGCGACATGGTCGAGTGCGCGTCGCGCATCGACCCGGCACGCGGTCGCACCGATCACCATCGCCAGCGCGGCACCGAGTTCGAGCTGACCGCCGGCGGGTGGTGCGGCCAGCGCCCCGCCGTCATCGACCTGCGTGTTGCGCGGCTTCACGTAGAGAACCGGGGCGCGCGGCGGCGCCTTGTACGGCGGCCGGTGGACGGCGTCGCCGAGCGCGGCCAGCGCCGCCGGATCGTTCAGCAGCGGGCCGACGACGATGCCGGAAGTGCGCCACGGAGGGAAGTCGAACCGCATCGAACGGGTTCTCGCCAATTCACTAAGATGTGAGTAATATGGTCGCCGAGCCGCCTCGCCGAGTCAAGCCCCGGGCCATGCCACCGACCACCAGCCGACCCGTCCGCCGCCAGGCCACTGCCGCCCCATCCGGGAAGACCGCCTCGTCCCGCCCGCAACTCGCGGTGACCCGGGACGGTCAGCCACCGACCGGCGAGCTGATCGGCCGGCGCAACCTGCCGTTGCTGCTGCTGCAGGCGCGTGAACGGGTGCTCGCCCGCTTCCGGCCACTGATCAACGAGAACGGACTGACCGAGCAGCAGTGGCGCATCGTGCGCGCCCTGCTCGAGACCGGACCGCTTGAGCCGCGCGACATCGTCGCGTTGTGCGGCATCAGCAGCCCGAGCCTGGCCGGCGTGCTGGCGCGGATGGAGGAGATCGGCCTGGTCACCCGCGAGCGGCTCGAACACGACCAGCGGCGGGTCCACGTGCGCCTGACGGCACGAGCGCGGGCGATCGCGCTGCGGATGGCACCGGCGATCGGGCGCATCTACGATGAACTCGAAGCGCAGGTCGGTGCGCAGCGGCTGGCCGCGATGTACGCCGCACTCGACGAGCTGATCACCCTGGCCGGGCCGGTGGACGAACGATCCGATCCACCCTGAGCGGATCGCGATCGGGCCGGTGCTCGCGCGGGGCCGCGGTCTCGATCGATGGGCACACGATGCGCGGTGCGGCCTCAGAGATCCTTCAGCGCCGCCCGCACGTGGCGCTCGAACACGGCCGGGTCGCCGAGTGCGTCGGCGTTCAGCAGCGCGAGCTTGACCAGGAACAGTTCACATTTGTCCTCGCCGGCGGCATCGATCGCGGTGGCCAGCGTGTCGTAGACCGTCTCGAGGCCGGAAATCGTCAGGGCGGCGCGGTTCGTGTCCATCGGATCGGTCCTCATCGGGGCAATGCGGCGGCGATCGCGGCCGCCAGACGTGTCGGGTCGAGTGTCAGCCAGCGTGCGCAGACATGCTGGTCCGGGCGCAGCAGATAGGCGCCGCCGCTTGCCGGCACGCCGTAGCGGGAACGGCAGCGGCCGCCTTCATCAGCCAGCGTCAGGTCGGCGCCCTCGACGGGGCTCGCGGCGCCGACCGCCACCACACGCAGCGCCACGCCGCGCGCGCGTGTCTCGTCGATCACCGACCGCAGCGCCGCCGGCACCGAGGCCGCCTGGGTGAAATACAGCAGGTCGAAGCCGCCGCCGAGGTGATCGAGCAGGAAGTCGTCGGCTCCCAGGCGGACGTTGCGCGGCGGCGCGCCGTCGGGCGGCCCGTCGCTGAACAGTGCGTTGTCGTCGCCGGTGCTGTTGAGCATCGAGCGGGTGTATTCGTGCGGGCGCGACGTGCGCCAGTGATACAGCGGCCGCACGAACGGCTCGGTCAGCGACAGCGACAGCACCGCGTCGCGCAGCAGCCGGAAGCCGCGCGACGGCGGTGTCATGAACCGGGTGCTCTTGCCGGCCTCGTCGATGATCTCGCGCGCGGCGCCGACCCGTTCGGCGCTGTGGTTGGCGAGCAGCTTCGGACCCGCGAATCCCCTGATCACGTACGCGAGCTGCCAGCCCAGCGACTGCGCGTCCTGGAACGCGGTGTTGGCGCCGCGTACGCCGAAGATCGGCAGCAGGTGCGCCGCATCGCCGGTGAAGATCACCCGGCCGTGCACGTAGTCGGGCAGTGTCAGCGCGCGGGCGCTGTACACCGAGCACCAATCCATTTCCCAGGCTGCACCCGGGTGACCGATCATCGCGAGCTGTTCGTCGATCCGGGCCCTCAGCGATCCGGCGGCCAGCGCGGCCTCCGGCGTCTCCCCGGGCGGCAACTGGTAGTCGACGCGCCAGATGCCGTGCGGCTCGCGGTGCATCAGCACCGTGTTGCCCGGATTCCAGACCGGATCGAAGAACGCCAGCCGCTCGGTCGGCAGCGGCAGGTCGACCCGGATGTCGGCGATCACGAAGAATCCCTCGTAGGCCGCACCTTCGAGCTTCAGGTCCATCGCGGTGCGGATCTCCGAGCGGCCGCCGTCGGCGGCGACCAGCCAGGCGGACTCGAGGGTGTACGGCCCTTCGGGTGTGTCGATGGTCAGTGTCACCGATCGTCCGTGCTGCTCGCAGCCGATGAAGCGGTTGCCCCAGCGCAATTCGATCAGCGGATCTGCCGCGCACGCGTCGACCAGGTATTCCTCGAGGTATTGCTGCTGGATGTTGATCATCGGAAAGAAGCGATCGTCCGGATCGTGCGGCGCCTCCATCCGGAACACCTTCTGGCCGCGGTAGAACGAGTTGCCGAAGCGCCACGGCAGGCCGGTGTCCGTGATCCGCTGCGCGACGCCGACCTGCTGCAGGATCTCCATGCTGCGCCGGGTGAAGACGATCGCGCGGCTGCCAAGCGAGACCTGCAGTTCCGCTTCGACGACGACACTGGCCACGCCGTGGCGGGCGAGTTCCAGCGCGGTCACCATGCCCGCGGGGCCGGCACCGACGATCACGACCTGGTGCCCGGTCTGCGGACCGTGTCGCGACGCCAGCCACGGTTCGTGCACCTGGTACCGGTAGTAGATCGAGGAGCGGGGTCGGGTCGCGGGCTGATGCATCGTGGGTGGCGCCGTGTTCAGATCGTGATCGCCAGCCGGGTCGCCTGGTCGATGGCACGTCGGGCATCCAGTTCGGCCGCTTCGGCCGCACCGCCGATCAGCCGGGCGTTCACGCCCCGGGCGAGCAGTTCGTCGTGCAGCACGCGATTCGATTCCTGGCCGGTGCACAGGATCACGTGGTCGACCTCGAGCACGCGGGGCTGTCCGTCGATCGTGTAGTGCAGGCCACGGTCGTCGATCGCCTCATAGGTCACGCCCGCGGTCAGCGTGACGCCGGCGCGTTTCAGCTTCGCCTTCAGGATCCAGCCGGTCGACTTGCCCAGCGAGCGGCCGAGCGTGCCGGGTTTGCGCTGGAACAGGTGGATCTGGCGACGGGCGGCGAAAGGCGCCGGCCGTGTCACCCCGCCGGGAACCCCGATCGAAGGATCGACCCCCCACGCCTGCGCGAACGCGCCGATGTCGGTGGATTCCAGCGGCTCGCCGACCAGGAACTCGGCGACATCGAAGCCGACGCCGCCGGCGCCGAGGATCGCGACCCGCGGTCCGACCTCGGTGCCCAGGCCGAGCACGTCGACGTAGCCGAGGACCTTCGGATGGTCGATGCCGGGGATCGTGGGCCGTCGCGGCAGCACGCCGGTGGCGATCACGATCTCGTCGAAGCCACCCCGCGCGAGTTCGTCGGCGCCGACCCGTGTACCGATCCGCACACGCACGCGGTTGCGGGTCAGCGTGTCCTCGAACCAGCGCAGCAGTCCGTCGAACTCGCTCTTGCCGGGCACACGTCGCGCCATGACCAGCTGGCCGCCGATCTGGTCGGCCGCTTCGAACAGGGTCACCGTGTGCCCGCGGCCGGCCGCGTTGATGGCAAACGTCATGCCGGCCGGGCCCGCGCCGACGACCGCGACCCGTCGCGGCGAGGTCGCGGGTTCGACGCCGTCGCCGAATTCGATCTCGCGGCCCGCGCGTGGATTGACCAGGCAGGTGGCCACCCGTTCGGTGAAGATGTGGTCCAGGCAGGCCTGGTTGCAGGCGATGCAGGGCGCGATCTCGTCGGCGCGGCCGAGCCGGGTCTTGCGCGCGAAATCGGGATCGGCGAGCAGCGGGCGCGCCATCGAGACCATGTCCGCGGCACCGCTGGCGAGCAGTGCCTCGGCGACCTGCGGCGTGTTGATCCGGTTGGAGGCGATCACCGGAATCGTGACCGCCTGGCGGACGTTGCGTACCGCGCCGGCCCAGGCGGCGCGCGGGACCGTGGCCGCGATCGTCGGCACCGCCGCCTCGTGCCAGCCGACACCGGTGTTGATCGCGTCGGCACCAGCCTGCTGGATCCGCCGAGCAAACGCCGCGATCTCGGCGGCGGTCATGCCGCCGTCCACCAGATCGATCGACGAGATCCGGTAGATGACGATGAACGCCGCACCGACACGTGCGCGGACCGCCTTGACGATCTCGAGCGGGAAACGGATCCGGTTGTCGAACGAACCGCCGAATTCGTCGTCGCGCCGGTTGGTGACCGACGCGGTGAACTCGTTGATCAGGTAGCCCTCCGAGCCCATCACCTCGACCCCCGCGTAGCCGGCTTCCTGCGCGAGCGCGGCCGTGTTCGCGTAGCTGTCGATCGTTGACCAGACCTCGGCGGTGGCGAGTGCACGCGGCGCGAAGGTGTTGATCCGGGCCTTGCCTTCGGACGGCGCGACACAGTCCGCGACCTTGGCGTAACGGCCCGCGTGCAGGATCTGCAGCACGATGTGGCCACCGGCACGGCGGACCTCGCGAGTGATGGGCTCGTGGCTGGCGAGCTGGTCGCGACGGTCGAGCACCAGCCCGCCTTCGTCCATCACACCTTCGGGGACCGGGGCATGGCCCCCGGTCAGGATCAGCGCGATCTCGCCGCGGGCGCGGGCGGCGTAGAACGCGGCCAGCCGCTCGGTCGGCCGGTCCAGCGTCTCCAGGCGCGTGTGCATCGCGCCCATGACCATGCGGTTGGGCAGCGTGGTGCCGGCGATCCGGAGCGGGGCGAGGAGGTGCGGGAACGGTGACATGGCGGAACTTTGCCAGATTGTGTCACCGGCCTGTTCCGGCAAACGCGGATCGCGTCCGCCGGGCGCGGGCAGCGCGCCGGCGTCACCTCCGCGTCACCTCCGCGTCACCTCCGCGTCACGATCGGCGCGGATCACGCTCCGGTGCCAGCCAGCGATACATCTCGGTGTGATCCGCCCCCGGGCCGAGGGCATCGGATGCGGCCTGCCACATCGTCAACACCTTGTTGCCCAGGCCCATCGGCGTGCCGACCCAGTCGCCGAGGCTCACCGCGGTGCCGAGATCCTTGGCCATCAGCGCGGCCGAGAATCCGGAGTCGAAGCGACCGGACAACATGAACGGCTTGATCTTGTTCTCGGTCGTGTTGTTGCGGCCGGTGGAACTGTTGAACACGTCGGTCATCAGGTCCGGGTCGAGCCCGAAGCGGCGCCCGGCGTGCAGCGCCTCGGCCGCCGCGACCAGTCCGGCGGCCGACACGTAGTTGTTCAACGCCTTCATCGCATGGCCCGCGCCCGCCGGGCCGACGTGGATGATCGTGGTGCCCAGGTGACCGAACAGCGTGCGTTGTGCATCGAACAGATCGACGTCGCCGCCGATCATGATCGCCAGTGTGCCGTCGATCGCCCGCTTGACACCTCCGGACACCGGCGCGTCGATGAACCGCTTGCCGGCGGCCTCGATCGTGCGCGCGAGTGCCCGCGTGCGCACCGGCTGCGAGGAACCCATGTCGATCAGCAGCGCGCCGGTTTTCATCGTCGCCACGAGACCCGGCTGCCCCTCGCTGCCGATCACGACCGCGTCGACCGCATCGGAATCGGGCAGCATCGTGATCACGACTTCGCAGGCATCGAAATCCTCGAACGACCCGGCGGCGACGGCGCCCGCGTGGGTCGCGGCGAACGCCTGGGCAAGCGTCTGCCGCGCATCCTGCACGATCAGCGGATAGCCGGCGCGGTGCAGCCGCTCGGCCATCGGCCGGCCCATCATGCCCAGGCCGACGATGCCAATGGTTTGCATCAGATCCCCATTTCGTTGAACACTTCCCTGGCGACCCTGAAGCTGTCGAGCGCCGCCGGAAAACCGCAGTAGATCGCGCTCTGCAGGAACACCTCCTTGATCTCGTCCTTGCTCAGCCCGTTGTTGATCGCGCCGCGCACGTGCAGCTTGAGTTCGTGCGGCCGATTCAGCGCGGTGATCATCGCCAGGTTCAGGAAGCTGCGTGTGCGCCGATCCAGGCCGGGGCGGTTCCAGACGTCGCCCCACGCGTACTGGGTGACCATCTGCTGCAGCGGCATCGTGAATTCGTCCGCGTTCCTGATCGACGCATCGACGTACTCGGAGCCGAGCACCTCGCGGCGTGTCTTCAATCCCTTGTCGAATAGTTCCTGGTTCATCCGGTGGCCTCCATGGGTGGGTGATGACCGGCGGCACGGGCGCCCGATCGGATCCGTGGGGCCACGCGGCCCGGGCACATGCCGCCGCCTCGTGCATCGAGGATAACGAATATCCGAGAGACTGGCACGATCGGAGGGCATCGTGCCGGCCGCCCCGGGTTGCTTGCGCGAGGCGAGCAGCCGAGTGGTACGCTGAGCACCGCTGTGCGCGGACCGGGTCGCTCGGCAGCCGCCGATCGGGCGCGGCCGTCTCGTGTATCCCAGGTGATGCAACAACGATTCGAGGAGACTCCATGCCGACGATCCGGCGTCGCCTGATCGGCGCGCTCGCTTCGGTCCTGCTGGCGGCGATCGCGCCGGCGCTGCAGGCGCAATCGCCGCTGACGATCATCGTGCCGGCCGGTCCGGGAAGTGCGCCGGACATCATCGCGCGCCTGATCGGCGACGAGCTTCGTGTCCGGCTCGGCCAGCCGACGGTTGTCGACAACCGGGTCGGCGCCGGCGGCATCGTGGCCGTGATGGCGACCAGGGCCTCGACCAGCGCCGACACGCTGCTGCTCGCACAGGCCGCGGTGGTCACGGTGACGCCACTGACCTACCGCGCGGCGAAGTACGACCTCGACGTCGACATGGAGCCGGTGGTCGTCGTCGCCGACACGCCGATGATGTTCGTCGCCAATCCGGCCGGCGGTCCGAACACGCTGACCGAGGCGATCGCCATCGGCAGGACGCGGCCGGGCAGCATGGTGCTGTCCAGTCCGTCGCGCGGATCGATCCCCCACCTTGTGGCCGAGCTGCTGGCGCAGTCGGCCGGTGCGAGCGTCAACATCGTGCCGATGACGGCGAGCGCGCAGTCGCTGCAGGCGGTGATCGGTGGCGACGCGATGGTGGCGGTCGACGGGATCGCCCCGCTGTTGCCGATGGTCAAGGCCGGCCGCGTCAGGGCACTCGCGGTCACGTCGCCGCGGACGTTGCCCGGACTGGAGGCCTTCCCGCTGGCCCGGGACACGGTGCCGGGGCTGGAGGCCACCGGCTGGTTCATGCTGTTCGCCAGGAAGGGCACCCCGGCGGCGCGGGTGCGCCAGCTCAACGAGGCGGTCAACGCGGCGCTGGCTTCACCCGAGGTCGTCCGCAAGCTGGCCGCCACCGCGAACTATCCGGTCGGCGGCAGTGTCGGTGACGCTCGTGTGTTCCTTGCCCGCGAGAAGAAACGCTGGGCGAGTGCCGTGCAACAGGCGGGGATGAAGCCGGAATGAGGCCCCGTCTGGCGACAACGAGGAGGTCGAGCCGATGAACGAACAGCGGCGAAGGATCGACACCCATCACCACATCGTGCCGCCGATGTACGCCGAGTGGCTGCGGGAACGCGGGCAGACCGCCGGCGGCCTGCCGATTCCCGGCTGGAGCGCGGCGGCGGCGATCGACCTGCTCGACTCGCTGCGCATCGAGGCCGGTGTGTTCTCGGTGTCCACGCCCGGTGTGCATCTGGGTGACGATGCCGAGGCGCGGACGATGGCGCGCCGGGTCAACGAGTTCGCCGCCGGTGTCGCCGCCGATCATCCGGGGCGATTCGGCTTCTTCGCGACGCTGGTGCTGCCCGATGTCGACGGGTCACTCGTCGAGGCGGCGCACGCGTTCGACGTGCTCGGCGCCGACGGCGTCGTGCTGCTCGCCAACGTCCGTGGCACCTATCTCGGCGATCCGACGATCGAGCCGCTGATGGCCGAACTCGACCGGCGATCCGCGGTGGTCTTCGTCCATCCGTCGACGCTGCCGGCGCCCCCGGTGGGTGACATCCCGCCGTTCGCCGCCGACTTCCTGCTCGACACGACCCGCGCGGCGATCCACATGGCGCGTTCGGGCTGGCTGGAGCGTTTCCCGCGGCTGCGCATCATCCTGTCACACGGCGGCGGCTTCCTGCCGTATGCGGCCGAGCGGGTCGCCCGGATCTGCGCGGCGTCGGGCAACCAGGCCGAAGGCCTGGCGCTGCTGCGCCGGTACTACTTCGACACCGCGCTCACCAGCAGTCCGTTCGCGATGCCGTCGCTGCTGGCGTTCGCCGACCCGACACACATCACCTTCGGCAGCGACTGGCCGTATGCGGCGAAGGAACGTTCGGCCCACTTCGCGCGCCTGTTCGAGGACTACGCGATGAGCGACGCACAGCGCGAGGCGATCGAACGTGGCAACGCACTGGCGCTGTTCCCGCGTTTCCGGCGCCGGACGGGCGACGCGTGAACCTGCCGCTGGGTGACCGGGCGGCGATCCTCGCGTTCGCGGCCGGCAATCGCGAGCCGACCGCGGTCGGCGCCAATCCGATGGCGCAGGCACTCGGCATGCGACTGCTCGAGGTCGACGACGGCCGGGGTGTGGTGCTGCTGGATTTCGAGCCGGCCGCGCAGTTCGTGCAGGGCACGGGGGTGCTGCAGGGCGGCGCGGTTGCTGGCATGCTCGATTTCGCGATGGCGTTCGCGACGCTGGCGACACTGGGCGCGGCGCAGAGCTGCGCGACCGTCAACATGACCACGTCGTTCCTGCGCGCCGCGCCGCCAGGCCGGTATCGCGCGCGTGGGGAGATCCAGCGGCGTGGCCGCACGATGGCCTTCGTGCGGGCGGAACTGACGGCCGGCCACGATCCGCAGACCACGATCGCGACGGCGACCTCGGTGCTGGCGATCATCGGGTGACGTGAGCCGTCGCGAGCCGGATCGGCGCCCCGCCAGGCTCGGAAACCGTCGGTGCTGCGCTGCGATCGACGCCCGATGTCGTGACGCGGGCGCCCGGACTTCTGTACATTGCCGGCAGGACCAGACCCCACCGCGAGAGACACGATGAGCGCAGCCAAGGCCGGCCACATCCGCGAAGTACCGGTGCCGGAGACCAGCATCTTCGACAGCCTGGCGGTCTCCGCGCGGCGCTACCCGCAGCGCACGGCGATCCGCTACTACGGCACCGGCATCAGCTACGCGCGGCTGATCGACGAGGTCGAGCGGATGGCGGGCCATCTGCAGGCACGCTGCGGCGTGCGCCGCGGCGATCGGGTGGCGCTCTACCTGCAGAACAGCCCGCAGTTCGTCATTGCGTACTACGCGACGCTGCGCGCCGACGCGGTGGTGGTGCCGGTCAATCCGATGAACCTGACCGAGGAGGTCGCACACATGGTCCGCGACTCGCAGGCCCGGGTCGCGTTCGTCGGCAGCGAACTGTTCGATCGGATCGCGCCGCTGCTGGCCGGGGGTGACCTCGAACGGGTGATCACCGCGGCCTATTCGGAATACGCGGCGGCCGGCACCGACCTGCCGGTGCCGGATGTGGTGCGCACCGCAAGGCAGCCCGCCGCCCGTCCAGGGGTGACCACCTGGGGTGAGGCACTCGCCGGCGGCGAGCGCGCGGGTCCGCCGCAGGCCGGCCCGGACGACCTGGCCGCGCTGCCGTACACCTCGGGCACCACCGGCAAGCCCAAGGGCTGCATGCACACCCACCGCAGCCTGATGGCCGTGATCGCGACCGCGGCGGCGATGCAGAAGATGTCGGCGGCCGACGTGTTGCTGGCGGTCGTGCCGTTTTTCCACATCACCGGCATGCAGATGGTGATGAACAACGCGATCCACATCGGCGCGCGCATGGTGATCATGACCCGTTGGGATCGCGAGGCCGCACTGCAACTGATCGAGCGGGAAGCGGTCACCACGTGGACCAACATTCCGACGATGGTGATCGACCTGCTCGGCAGTCCAAACCTCGATGCGAAGCGGATCGCGAGCCTGAACCACATCGGCGGTGGCGGTGCCGCGATGCCGGAGGCGGTCGCCCGGCGGCTGAAGGATCTGACCGGGCTGGACTACATCGAAGGCTACGGACTGACCGAGACCGCCGCGCCGACACACAGCAACCCGACCGCGCAGCCGAAGCGACAGTGTCTGGGCATGCCGATCAGCAACACCGACAGTTTCATCCGCGATCCGGACACCGGCGCGATCCTCGGCCCGGGCCAGGTCGGCGAGATCGTTTCACTCGGGCCGCAGCTCTTCCGCGGCTACTGGAACGACCCGAAGGCGACCGCGGCGGCCTTCGTGGAGATCGACGGCCGGCGCTTCTTCCGCACCGGGGATCTCGGGCAGGTCGACGAGGAGGGCTACTTCTTCCTGGTCGATCGCCTGAAGCGGATGATCAACGCGTCCGGCTTCAAGGTCTGGCCGGCCGAGGTCGAATCGATGTTGTACGCCCACCCCGACGTGCAGGAGGCGTGTGTGATCGGTGTCGACGATCCGCATCGGGGCGAGACGGTCAAGGCCTGCGTCGTGCTGAAGTCCGGACGTCAGGGCAAGGTCGCACCCGACGACATCATCGCCTGGTCGCGCGAGCACATGGCCGCGTACAAGGTGCCGCGGCTGGTCGAGTTCGTCGACCAGTTGCCCAAGACGGGCACCGGCAAGGTCCAGTGGCGGCTGCTGCAGGAACGCGAACGCGGGTCGGGCTGAAGGCGGGTCTCCTGCGCCAGCAGCCCCGACGAGGCCGGATCGACGGTCGCCGGGAGGCGACGAATCGCAAGCCAAGGGCTTCCCGCCCGCCGCGGGTCCGGCAGCCGACGAGCCGCGCGCCGACCGCGCGCCACTCGCCGGTCGACCGTGTGTCGCGCTGAGGGCGCTGGCCGCCTTCGAAGGATCAAGTGGACCGCCGGCCCGGACGATATCTGCAGGGTCGAAGCGGGGCGGAATTCGCCGCCCGCGCGCGCATGCGGTTCGGGCGAGGACGATGGTTCGGCTGATCACACGGTTCCTGCTGACCTGGCTTGTGGGGATGATCGTCGTCTCCCCGGCCTGGTCACGCCTGGAACAGGACGTGGCCGATGCCGGCGTCGTCGTGCTCCGCGACCGGCTGCCCCAGGTCATGTTGTGGCCCGCCGTTCGCCTGTTGCCCGACGAGAAGGCGGAACTCGACTGGCGCGAGGTGATGACCCGGCTCGCGGAGTTCAAGGTGCCGCGCGCACCCGAGTCCAACCTCGGTGTGCGGCGCGGCGCGGTCTGGCTGACGCTGCCGCTGCGCGCGGTCGACGGCGACGGACGGTGGGTCTTCGACCTCGACCACCCCGCCTTCGGCGAGATCGACGTCTACGTCATCGGCGCCGACGGGTCGATGCTGGCCTGGCACCGACTGGGCGCCAAGCTGCCGTTCCAGGCCCGGCCGATGCAGACCCGCACCCACGCGGTGGCACTGGAGCTTCCGCCCGGACGCGATCACCGGTTGCTGATCAGGCTGCGGACCGACGGCGCGATGATCGTGCCGCTGTCGTTGTCGCGGCCCGGTGCGTACCAGCAACGCGAGTCCCGGCGGCTGCTGCTGAACGGGGTGATGACCGGCCTGGCCTGCGCGTTGCTCGTCTACAGCCTGCTGAACGCGATGCGCCTTCGCAGCGGGCTGTTCGCGTTGTATGCGTTGCTGGTGCTGTCGGCGATCGCGGCCTTCGCGGAGGCCAGCGGGCTCGGCCATCAGTTCCTGTGGTCCCATCGCCAGGGCCTGACCGCGATGATCGCGCCGCTGTCGACGCTCTTGGCGACGATGGTGCTGGGCGTGTTCGTCTCCGGCACGCTGCACACCTCGACCCTCAGCCCGCGGTTGTACCGGATGTTGCTGGTGCTGGCCGGCGCCGCGGGTATCGCGCTCGTGCTGGGCCTGCCTGGTGTGCTGAACGAACGGCAGGCGCAGGTGATGGCCGGGCTGCTCGATCCGATCGTGCCGTTTCTGGTGATCGCGGTGGCGCTTCGCCGTGCGTTGCATGGGGAAGCCGTCGGCCGATATCTGCTGTGGGGGGGTGGGCTGCATGCCGTCGTGACGCTCGCCTCGATCGGCCTGGCGCAGGGATGGCTGCCCGGCAGCGGCTGGATGCGCGACCTGCTGCTGGCGGTCTCGACGGGCGGCACGCTGGTCTGGCTGCGGGTGCTCGGCGCCCACGTGCAAGGCCTCGGCGCCGATGCGAAGCAGCAGGCCGACGAGGTCCACGCGCTGTCGACGCAGGCCCATACCGACGCATTGACCGGACTGGTCAATCGCCGGGGGCTGGAAGCGGCCCTGCCGGCGGCGATCACCCGCGCGCGCCGTGACGACATGCTCGCGCTGGTGATGATCGACCTCGACGGATTCAAGGCGGTCAACGACCGGCTCGGCCACGCGGTGGGTGACAAGCTGCTGATCGAAGTCGCCCGCCGGCTCAAGCAGTGCCTGCGCCAGCGCGACCTGGTCGCGCGACTCGGTGGCGACGAGTTCGTCGTGCTGGCCGACGGACTCAAGGAAGAGCATCAGGCGCGTGTGGTCTGCCAGAAGCTGATCGACGCGTTCACCGATCCGGTGATCGTCGGCAACGAGCCGTGCCGGATCGGCCTGACCATCGGCTTTTGTGTGGCCCCGATCGATGGCCGCGACGGTGTCGAACTGCTGCAGCGGGCCGATGCCGCGATGTACGAAGGCAAACGAGCCGGGCGCAACCAGGCGCGACGCTGCGGCGCGGCGTCGCTCGCGCTGGCGGCCTGACCCTCGTCCGGATCGCCCCGAATCGTGGACAATAGGCGGCTGCGCCGCCGTTGGACACGCGCGGTCGCATCGAGCCCCGGGCGGCGACCGCCGAGCCGGTGCACCTGCTGCGAATCCAATGAGGGCAGATCGATGACCGACTCCTCCCGCTTCCCCGTCGGCGTGATCGGCCTGGGCGCGATGGGCCGCGGCATGGCCGGCTCGTTGCGTCGCGCCGGCTTTCCGGTGCATGTCTGCGACGTCCGTGCCGGCGCGGCCGCCGAGTTCGCCGCCGACGGCGGCACCGCGTGCGACAGCCCGGCCGCCGTCGCGCGCGCCTGCGAGGTGGTGGTCAGCGTCGTCGTCAATGCCGCGCAGACCGACAGTGTGCTGTTCGGTGAATCGGGTGCCGCGGCGGCCATGGGGCCCGGCGGCCTGTTCGTGATGTGCTCGACCGTCGATCCGAACTGGAGCGTCGCGCTCGAGGCGCGGCTGGCCGAACGGGGCATCCTGTACCTGGACGCGCCGATCTCCGGCGGTGCGGCCAGGGCCGCCACCGGCCAGATCACGATGATGACCGCCGGCAGGCCCGAGGCGTACGCGAAGGCCGGCGGCGTGCTCGACGCGATGGCGGCCAAGGTCTACCGCCTCGGTGATCGCGCCGGCAACGGCAGCAAGGTCAAGATCATCAACCAGCTGCTCGCCGGCGTGCACATCGCGGCGGCCGCGGAGGCGATGGCGCTCGGCCTGCGCGAAGGCGTCGAGGCCGACGCACTCTACGAGGTGATCACGAACAGCGCCGGCAACAGCTGGATGTTCGAGAACCGGATGGCCCACGTCCTCGCCGGCGACTATACGCCGCTGTCGGCGGTCGACATCTTCGTCAAGGACCTCGGGCTGGTGCTCGACACCGCACGTGCGACCAAGTTCCCGCTGCCGCTGGCTTCGACCGCGCACCAGATGTTCATGCAGGCGTCGAGCGCCGGCTTCGCGAAGGAAGACGACAGCGCGGTGATCAAGATCTTCCCGGGCATCCCATTGCCGGAGCGCAAGGCATGAGTGCACTGCTCGGCTGCATCGCCGACGACACCACCGGTGCCACCGACCTCGCCAACAACCTGGTGCGCAGCGGCATGCGCACCGTGCAGACGATCGGCGTGCCCGATGGCGCACTCGACGACCGCGCCGATGCGATCGTCGTCGCGTTGAAGTCGCGCACGATACCGGCGGCCGACGCGGTCGCCCGGTCGCTCGAGGCGCTGCGCTGGCTCCGATCACAGGGCGCCGAGCAGATCTACTTCAAGTACTGCTCGACGTTCGACTCGACGCCGGCGGGCAACATCGGCCCGGTGACCGACGCGTTGCTCGATGCACTCGACAGCGAATTCACGATCGCGTGCCCGGCGTTCCCGGTCAACCAGCGCACGGTGTTCAAGGGTCACCTGTTCGTCGGCGACCTGCTGTTGTCGGACAGCGGCATGAAGGATCATCCGCTCACGCCGATGACCGATGCCAGCCTGGTCCGGGTGCTGCAGGCACAGACGCGGCGGCGCGTCGGCCTGGTCGCCTACGACGTGGTGGCCCGGGGGCCGCAGGCGATCACCGAGCGTTTCGCCGCGCTGCGCGCCGAGGGCGTCCAGGTCGCGATCGTCGATGCGATCTCGGACGACGACCTGATGCGCATCGGCCCGGCGCTGGCCGGCATGCCGCTGGTGACCGCCGGCTCGGGGATCGCGATCGGCCTGCCGCAGAACTGGTCCGGCCGGCTCGGCGATGCCGCCGGCGCGGACCGCCTGCCGGAGGCGCGCGGCCTGCGCGCGGTCGTATCGGGCAGTTGCTCGGTGGCCACCAACGGGCAGGTCGCCCGATTCCTGGCCAGCGGTCGGCCGGCGTTTGCGGTCGACCCGCTGGCGATCGCCGCCGGCCGCGACATCGCCGGCGAAGCCCTCGCCGCGCTGGTGCCCCACCTCGGCACCGGCCCGGTGCTGGCCTACGCCACCGCCGAGCCCGATCGCGTCAAGGCCGTCCAGCAGCAGCTCGGCAGCGAACATGCCGGTGCGCTGGTCGAGGCGACCCTCGCCCGCATCGCCGATGGCCTGGTGCGTGCCGGCGTGCGGCAACTGGTGGTCGCCGGCGGCGAGACCAGCGGTGCCGTCGTGCAGGCGCTTGGTGTGCGCCAGATGACGATCGGCCGCCAGATCGACCCCGGCGTGCCGTGGACCGCGGCGCGTTCCCCGGCCGCCGGCGGCGACATGCTGCACCTGGCGTTGAAGTCGGGCAACTTCGGGCGTCCCGGCTTCTTCACCGATGCGTTCGCGGGGCTCGGATGACCGAACGCCTGCGCGCCGAGATCTGCCGGGTCGGTGCGTCGCTGTACCAGCGCGGTTATGTGCACGCGAGCGCCGGCAACATCAGCGTGCGGCTCGATGACGGCAGCTTCCTGATCACGCCGACCGACGCCTGCATGGGCACACTCGAGCCGGGACGGCTCGCTGCCGTCGGCGCCGACGGCGTGCAGACCGCCGGTGACCGGGCATCGAAGACTCTCGCGCTGCACCGGCGCATCTATGCGGCCGATCCGGACGCACGCTGCGTGATCCACACCCATTCGACGCATCTGGTGGCGCTGTCACTCGCCGGTGTGTGGACCGACGACGACATCGTGCCGCCGATCACCCCGTACTTCGTGATGAAGGTCGGCCACGTGCCGTTGATCAGTTATGGCCGGCCGGGTGCCGAGGAAGTGGCCGAGCGGGTCTTCTCGAGGATCACCGCGATGCGTGATCGCGGCACGCCGATCCGGGCCGTGATGCTCGAGCGGCTCGGTCCGGTCGCCTGGCATCACAGTCCGGCCGAGGCGAGCGCGGTGCTCGAGGAACTCGAGGAGACCGCGAAGCTCTGGATCATCAACGGCCGCGCGTTGCCCCCGCTCGCGGACGACCACATCGATGAACTGCGCCGTCACTTCGGCGCCCGCTGGTAAACGACTGGTGAACATCATGCCCCGACTCGCCGCCAACCTGACGATGCTCTACAACGAACATGTGTTCCTCGATCGCTTCGCCGCAGCCGCCCGCGACGGCTTCACCGCGGTCGAATACCTGTTCCCGTACGCTCATCCGGCGGCCGAACTGGCGGCCCGGCTGCGCGACAACGGCCTGCAGCAGGTGCTGTTCAATGCACCGCCCGGCAACTGGGACGGCGGCGAGCGGGGTCTCGCCTGCCTGCCCGGCCGGGAAGCCGAGTTCCGCCGTGGCATCGTGCAGGCCCTCGAGTACGCGGAGGTGCTCGGATGTCCGCGCATCCACGTGATGGCCGGCCTCGCGCCGGCGGGCTCGGATCGTGCGGCGCTCCAGGCCGTCTACGAGTCCAACCTGGCGTGGGCCGCGGCCCAGGCGGCGAGTGCCGGTCGCGACGTGCTGATCGAACCGATCAATACCCGCGACATCCCCGGCTTCTTCCTGAATCGCCAGGACGAAGCGCACGCGATCGTCGAACGCGTCGGTGCGACCAACCTGAAGGTGCAGATGGACCTGTACCACTGCCAGATCGTCGAGGGTGACCTCGCGATGAAGATCCGGCGCTACCTGCCGACGGGTCGTGTCGGCCATTTCCAGATCGCCGGTGTCCCGGAGCGCCATGAACCCGACGTCGGCGAACTGGACTACCGGTATCTGCTTCGGGTGATCGACGAAGTCGCGAAGACATGCGGCTGGCAGGGCTGGGTCGGCCTGGAGTACCGGCCCGCGCGCGGTGCCGCCGCCGGCGCGACGACGCAGGGGCTCGGCTGGCGAAGCTGAGGTCGGCCGGGTCCGGCCGCAGCGCCCGGAACGCGGGGCCGGGCTCTTGCCCGGCCGGCAACACTGAGTGAAGCACTTTGTAATTGCCACCACCGGCCGGCGGGGCGACAGTGCGCGCCATCGCACGAAAGGCCGTCCCCATGTCCAGCCATGACCTTCTCGCCGAGCGCACGATCATCGTCACCGGCGCCGCCACCGGCATCGGCCAGGCGTTCGCCCTCGGTTGTGCCGCCCGGGGTGCCAACGTCGTCGTCGCCGACATGAACGATGCCGGCGAGACCGTCGCCGCGGTCGAGAGTGCCGGCGGCCGGGCGCTCGCGGTGCGGGTCGATGTCGCCGACGACGAGTCGGTCCGTGTGATGGCGCGCGCCGCGCTCGAGCGTTTCGGCCGCATCGACGGCCTGGTCAACAATGCCGCCTACTTCCGCGAGGTCCGGCTGACGCCGTTCGAGGAACTCGATCCCGCGCAGTGGGACCGGATCTTCGCGGTCAACGTCAAGGGCGTCTGGCAGTGCTGCAAGGCGGTGATGCCGGCGATGCGCGAGCGCAAGTCCGGCGCGATCGTCAACATCGCCTCGGTGGTCGCGGTGGCCGGCCAGCCGGGTTACCTGCACTATGTCGCGACCAAGGGTGCGGTGCTGTCGATGACCAAGGGCCTGGCCAAGGAATGCGGCGCACACGGGGTGCGGGTCAACTGCATCGCCCCCGGCTTCGTGATCACCGACGCGACGAAGAACCGTCCCGTCGAATGGCAGCAGAGTTTCCTGAAGGCGCGTGCGATCTCGCGCGAGCAGAAGCCGGACGATCTGGTCGGGACCGCGTTGTACCTGCTGTCGGACCTGGCGTCGTTCGTATCCGGGCAGACCATCGTCGTCGACGGTGGCCACATCATGTATTGAACGAATCCGAGGAGACACCGTGAGCGACATCATCCTGCATCACTATCCATTCTCGACCTTCTCGGAGAAGGTCCGTATCGCGCTGGGCATGAAGCGGCTGGCCTGGAAATCGGTGGAGATCGCCGGGCTGCCGCCGCGCCCGCTGCTGACGCCGCTGACCGGCGGCTACCGACGTGCGCCGGTGCTGCAGATCGGCGCCGACATCTTCTGCGACACCAACGTGATCCTGCCCGCGCTCGAACGGCTGCATCCGGCACCCACGTTCTACCCGGCGGGCAGCGAAGGTGTCGCCCAGGGACTCGGCTTCGCCTGGGAGCGCCAGGCGTGGATCCCGACGATCGGCGTGCTGGTGCACTTCATCGGCGAACACATCCCGCCGGAGTTCATCAAGGATCGCAAGGAAGGTTATCTCGGCATCGACATCTCGAAGGCCGCGATGGCGCCGCAGTTCGACCAGCACGTGCAGTTCCTGCGCGCCCAGTTCGCCTGGGTCAGGCAGGCGCTGTCGACGCGGTCGTTCCTGTTCGGCAACGCGCCGAGTGCCGCCGACCTGGCCCTGTGGCAGACCGTCTACCTGCTGCGCAAGAATTGCCCGCCGGACGTCGATGCGCTGCTCGGCCTGGCGCCGCTGGCGCCGTGGTACGACCGGATCTCGGCCTTCGGACACGGCACGTCGACCCCGATGAGCGCCGAGGAAGCGTTTGCGGCGGCGAAGGCGGCCGAGCCGGTGCGGGTCGTCCACCTCGAGCCGAACGGCGATCCGGGCGGCCTGAAGGCGGGCACCCGGGTGACCGTGACCCCGGATGACAACGCCCGCGTGCCGGTCACCGGCACGCTGGTCGCCGCGAACGACCGCGAAGTCGTGATCCATCACCGCGACACACAGGCCGGCGACCTGCACCTGCATTTCCCCCGCCTGGGCTTCGACGTCGTCGCGGCGTGACCATCGAGAGGAGACGACCGTGAGTGTCCTGGAGACCAACAAGCAGATCTGCCGCGATTATTTCCGTGCGTTCCTCGCGCGGGATACGCAGTGGATGCAGCGGCACATCGCACCGACGTTCGTACGCCACGATCCCGGGCTGCCGTTCGAGGTGCGCGGGCCGCAGGGTGTCACGCAGTTGCACGACGCGCTGCTGCCGGCATTCCCCGACATGGAACTGCCGCTCGAGGATTTCGTCGCCGAGGGCGACAAGGTGCTGGTGCGGCTGCGTGTCAAGGGCACCCATACCGGTCCGTTCGGCGAGATGGCGGCAACCGGACGCAAGATCGACATCGGCGTGCTGGATCTGTTCCAGATCCGCGATGGCGTGCTGGTCGAGCACTGGGCGCTGCTCGACAACCTCGGCATGCTCAAGCAGCTCGGCGCATTGCCGGCCTGACCGGGGCACATCATGCAACTGCTCGCCAACACCACGTCGCCCTACGTGCGGATCGCCCGCGTCTCGATGATCGAAAAGGGATTGGAGGTGGAGCCGACGATCGTCGATCCCTGGGCCGACGATCCGCGGTTGCGCGCCGCCAACGCGGCAACCCGAGTGCCGACGCTGATCCTCGACGACGGCACACCGATCGCCGAGAGCCTGCTGATCGTGCAGTGGCTCGAGATGACACGACCGGCACCCGGGTGGCCGAGCCTGGTCGGGCCGGATCCGGCCGCGGCGGCCGGTGTCCTGTCACGCGCGGGCATCGCGCTCGGCGCGATCGACGCGGCGGTGCACACGATCATCATCCGCAAGGTCACCGCGCCGGTGTTGTTCGACGAGACACCGGTCGGCTTGCGACGCCGCCGGACGATGATCGAAGGCATGCAGCGGCTCGAGGCGGTCGCCGGCTCGCTCGGCGGCAAGGATCGTGGTCGCGAGGCGCCGACACTCGACGTGATTGCCGCGGTCACGCTGTACGACTACCAGCAGCTTCGCTTCGGTGACCAGGCCTGGCTGCCGGCGACACCCGGCCTGGGCGTGCTCGCCGCTGCGATGCGCGAGCGGCCGTCGTTCGCGAAGACGATGCCGCGGATGAGCTGATGGGTTGCAGCGAACCAGGGCCTGTCGACAGGCCCTAGCGGTTCGCCGCGGCCGGGGCGGCGCCGGCTGCCGTGCCGATCGGCAGCCCGACCAGCCGTTCCAGTTCACCCGTCGACAGTCCGTCGACGACGTCGATCAGCACCAGGCCATCCGGCGTGCAGGCCAGCGTGCACAGGTCCGTGTAGACGCGCTTGACACAACCGATCGCGGTCAGCGGGTAGGTGCAGCGCGCGACGATCTTGCTGTCGCCCTGCCGGGTCAGCAGGTCCATCATCACCCAGGTCTGGCGGGCGCCGATCGCCAGGTCCATCGCGCCGCCGACGGCCGGGATCGCACCCGGCTCGCCGGTGCTCCAGTTGGCCAGGTCACCGGTCGCGGAGACCTGGAACGCGCCGAGCACGCAGATGTCCAGGTGGCCGCCGCGCATCATCGCGAAGCTGTCGGCGTGATGGAAATAGGCCCCGCCGGGACGCAACGTCACCGGTTGTTTGCCGGCGTTGATCAGGTCGTAGTCCTCGGCGCCGGCCTCGGGTGCCGGCCCCATGCCGAGGATGCCGTTTTCGCTGTGCAGGACCAGCTCGCGGTCGGCGGGGATGTGGTTGGCCACCAGCGTCGGCATGCCGATGCCCAGGTTCACGCAGGCGCCGTCGTGGATGTCGATCGCGACCCGTCGCGCCAGTTCGTCCTTGCTGCGACGGCGGTATGTGGCGGGCATCGGGCGTCTCCTCAGGCGGCGCGACTGAAGCCGCCGGCCTGCGTGGCCCGGCGTTCGACGCGCACGATGCGGGTCACGTGGATGCCGGGTGTCACGATGCTCTCCGGATCGAGCGCGCCGAGTTCGACGACCTCGTGCACGCTGGCCACCGTGCGGCGGGCGGCGGTGGCCATCACCGGGCCGAAATTGCGCGCCGCCTTGTGGTAGACGAGATTGCCCCAGCGGTCCCCTCGTTCGGCCTTGATCAGCGCGAGGTCGCCGTGGATCGGATATTCGAGCACGTGCGGCCTGCCGTCGATCATCCGGGTCTCCTTCGACGTGCCGTCGGCATGGCGCGCCAGTTCGGTGCCGAAGCCGGTCGGCGTGAAGAAGGCACCGATGCCGGCGCCGGCCGCGCGCAGCCGCTCGGCGAGATTGCCCTGGGGGACGAGTTCGAGTTCGATCCGTCCCGCCCGATACAACTCGTCGAACACCCAGGAATCGGTCTGGCGCGGAAAGCTGCAGACGATCTTGCGCACGCGGCCGGTCTTCAGCAGGCGGGCGAGCCCCTGGTCGCCGTTGCCCGCGTTGTTGTTGACCACGGTCAGCTCGCGTGCCCCCTGGTCGATCAGTCCGTCGATCAGTTCAACCGGAATGCCTGCGGTGCCGAAGCCGCCGATCAGGACGGTGGCGCCATCGGCGGTGCCTTCCAGTGCGTCGGCGATGCTCGCGGCGATCTTGTCGATCATCGTCAGGACTCCTTCGATCCCGAATCGTGCACCCGGGCCAGCACGAAGTCGAACGACAATTGGGTGATGCCGTCGGCCGCCGGTGGCCAGTCCGCGATCAGCGACGGGCGCACCCCGAAGACCGGATCGGTGCCCAGGTGCGGATCATCGCGACGGAACACGTGGGTGATCAGCGTCCGGTAGCCGTCGGCGCGGATCCTGAAGTGCAGATGGGCCGGCCGCCATGCCGAGCGCCGCGTGGCCTGCAGCAACCGGCCGACCGGGCCGTCGGTGGGTATCGGGTAGGGCTCGGGCACGACGGTGCGGAACCAGAACCCGCCGTCCGGCCCCGAGGTCAGCACGCCGCGGCCCTGCGCACGATCGAGTTCCGGGCGCTGCACGTCGTACAGCCCGTCGTCATCGGACTGCCAGACGTCGACGATGGCGCCGGGCACGGCCTCGCCGTCGGGGCCGCACACGCGCCCGCGGACACGGCACGCCGTGCCGGACGCGCCGTTGCCGACATCGCCGCCATCGGCGTAGTGCGGCGCGCCCTCGACGTGAAACGGCCCGAACACCGTCGATTCGGTGCAGCCGGCCGGGTTGCCGCTCTGCACCGACACCATCTGCATCGAGGCACCGAGCACGTCGCTGAGCAGGATGAACTCCTGCCGCCGCGCATCACACTTCTGGCCGACGGCGGTCAGGAACTCGATGCCCTGCATCCACTCGGCTTCGGTCAGCCCGACCTCGCGGATGAACCCGTGCAGGTGTCGCACCAGGGACGACATGATCTCGCGCAGTCGCGGATCGGGTGTGTCGCCGAAACGTTCGACCACCTGATCGGTCAATCGATCGAATCCGGATCGTTGCATCGTCATCCTCCCTTCGTTGGCGTGGCGGCGGGCATCGGGTCGTCGGCAGCGCCGGTGGTCACGGGGTCACCTTCAGCCGGCGTTGCGTCGGAAACAGCGACCAGCCCCAGCGTTGCTGCGCCCATCCCCACAGGCCCTGCTTGAAGCGGATCGTGACGACGATCGCCAGCAGGCCCAGGCCGAGCAGATACCAGGTGCCATAGTCGCTGAAGAACCGGTTCAGGGCCCAGAACACCAGTGCACCGACGATCGGACCCTCGATCCGGCCGATGCCGCCGATGACCACCATGAAGATCGCGAACGCCGTCCAGTTGACACTGAAGGCCGCATCCGGGCTGATGCGCAGGTTGCCGACGAAGTACAACGCACCGGCGAGGCCGGCGCCGAATGCCGCCACGACGTAGACGGCGAGTTTCATCCGCTGCACGCCGACACCCTGGCTTTCGGCCGCGATCTCGTTGTCGCGTATCGCCAGCAGCGCCAGGCCCTGTTTGCTGCGCAGGAACAGGTACACCAGCGCGACCGAGCCGACCACACACGCGAGTGCGGTCCAGAAGGTGACACTTTCGCGGGTGGCGCGGTCGATCCCGCGCAGCGCCGTCAGGCTCGTGCCCGAGCCGCCGCCGACGAAACTCGCATTGGCGAAACTCAGGCGGAACACCTCGGCGATGACCCAGGTCCCGATCGCGAAGTAGCCGCCCTGCAGGCGGAACGCGATCCGCGACACCGGCAGCGCGATCAGCGCCGAGGCCGCCGCCGCGATCGGGATCGCGATGAACGGATTGACGCCCGCGCTGTTGCCCAGGATCAGCATCGTGTAGCCGCCGAAGCCGAAGAACGCCTGCTGGCCGATGCTGACCATGCCGCCGTAGCCGGCGAGCAGGTTCCACATCATCGCGAAGATGAAGTAGCAGGCGATCTCGACGAACTCGCGCATCCAGCTCGACTCGCCCCACCACGGCATGCTGGCGGCGACGATCACCAGCAGGCCGCTGACGATCAGCGAGATCCGGCTCGCCGGGGTGCTGCGGATGACCTCGAAACCCGTCACTTCAGCCCCGGGTCTTGGGGAAGAGGCCCTGCGGCCGCACGACCAGCACCGCCAGGAACATCAGGTGCCCGAACCAGATCCCCCAGCCGGGATCGATCCGGAAGCCGATCTGCTGCGTCAGTCCGAGCACCATCGCACCGACGAAGGTGCCCCAGAACGAACCCATGCCGCCGATGATCACCGCCTCGAACGCGAACAGCAGCAGCAGCGGACCGTCGGCAGGCGAGACCGTCGTGCGCAGGCCCTGGAACACACCGGCCACGGCGATCACGACGAACGCGATCGCGGTCGCCAGCGCGTACACCTTGCGTGCGTCCAGTCCCATCAGTTCGGCGATCTCGCGATCGTCGGAGACCGCGCGGAACGCGCGGCCGAGCGACGAGCGATCGAACAGCTGCTGCAAGGCGAACGTGCAGGTGACCGCGGTCGCGAAGATCACCAGCGGCAGCAACCCGACCGAGACGCTGTCGCTCAGGGCGACACTCTCCAGGTTGAACCCGCCGGCGTCGAGCGAGCGCGGGTCGGCCGAGAACACTTCGAGCAACGCGTTCTGGATCACGATCGACAGGCCGAAGGTCACCACCAGCGAGGGCAGCGGATCCTTGCCGAGGGTGCCGTTGAGCACCCAGCGCTGGACCGCATAACCGAAGGCGAAGGACACGGGCAGCAGCACCGCCGCCGCGCCCAGCGGCGACCAGGCCAGTGCGCCGGTCGTCGCGATCGCGCCGAAGGCGGCCAGCACGATGAAGTCGCCCTGCGCGGTGTTGGTCAGGCGCATCACGCCGAACATCAGCGACAGGCCGAGCGCGAACAGGGCATACAGTCCGCCGAGCAGCAGTCCCTGGATCAGGGTCTCGATCACGCGATCGCCCCCGCGCGGGGGACCGGCCCGAGGCCGAAGTACGCCTGCGAGATCTGTTCCCGGGTCAACGTGTCGCTGCGGCCTTCGAGCGACACCCGGCCCTCCTGAAGGCAATACACACGACTGGAGACGCGCTGCGCGACCGAGACGTCCTGTTCGACGATCAGCACGCTCAGGCCTTCGGCCAGGAACGCCGGCATCGCGTCGTAGATCTCCTTGATCACGATCGGTGCCAGCCCCAGGCTCAGTTCGTCGCACAGCAGGACTCGCGGGTTGCTCATCAACGCGCGCCCGATCGCGACCATCTGCTGCTGACCGCCGGACAACGCGGTCGCCGGCGCGTGACGCTTGTTCTCGAGCACCGGGAACATCCGGTACAGCCGCGCCAACGTCCACGGTCCGCGGCGACCCGCGAACGCCCCCATCAGCAGGTTCTCCTCGACCGAGAGCGACGGGAACAGCCGCCGCCCCTCCGGCACCATGGCGAGCCCGCGACGGACGATCTCCCCCGGCGCCAGGCCGCCGACCGGTTCGCCGTCCAGGTGCACCATCCCGCGCGGTACCGCGATCAGCCCGGTCAGTGCCTTCAGGAAGGTGCTCTTGCCGGCGCCGTTGGCACCGATCATCGCCACCAGTTCACCCGGCTCGAGCCGGAAGTCGATCCCGAACAGCGCCTGTGCATCGCCGTAGAAGGCGGTCAGGCCCCGGGTGTCGACGAGGCTCACCCCTCCATCCCCATGTACACACGGCGCACCTCGGGATCGTCCATCACCGCCCGCGGCTCGCCTTCGGCGAGTTTCTGCCCGAAGTTGATCACGAACAGCCGGTCGGCGATCGACAGCAGCGCGTGCACCACGTGTTCGATCCAGATCATCGTGACACCACCGGCCTTGATCCGGCGCAACTCGTCGACCAGTTCACCCGCCTCGTGTTCGGTCAGTCCGCCGGCGATCTCGTCGAGCAGCAGCAGTCGCGGTCGCGTGGCCAGCGCGCGGGCCAGTTCCAGCCGCTTGCGATTCAGCAGCGTCAGCGATCCGGCGGGCTTGTTGGCCTGGGGCAGCAGACCGGTCTGGCGAAGCACGTCGTGGGCGGTCGCCCAGGCGTCGCGTTCGGCCTGCCGCCCGCCGAAGCAGGCGGCGGTGACCAGGTTCTCGAACACGGTCAGGTTGCCGAACGGCTGCGGCACCTGGTAGCTGCGGCCGATGCCGGCCTGGCAACGCTGGTGGGGTTTCAGCGCGCCCACGTCGCGCCCCTCGTAGCGGACGTGGCCGGCGTCGGCACGCACATCGCCGGAGATCAGGTTGAACAGCGTCGTCTTGCCGGCGCCGTTCGGGCCGAGGATGCCCAGCGTCTCGCCCTCGGCCACCGACAGCGAGATGCCGTCGGTGACCTTGAGCGCGCCGTACGACTTGCTGACGGCATCGAGCACCAGCAGGGCCATCGCGTCACGCCGATCGATGCCGGTCAGATCAGTGACATCGTCCCGCCGGTCGGGATCGACTTGGCGGCCTCGTTGTTGATGATCACCAGTTCCACCTTGTGTTTCGTGCCCTTGATCCACTGGCCGAGCACCAGCGGGGTCTTGCTGACGTTTTTCATCGGACCGGGGCCGCCCCACTTGACCGGACCGACGACGGTGTTCAGCGAGGTCGCCGCCACCGCGTCGCGCAGATCGGCCGACTTCAGCGACTTCGCGCGCTTCAGCGAATCGGCCGCCACCTCGAACAGCGCATGGGCGAACCCGATCGGTTGTGTCCACTGTTTCTTCGCACCCGTCTCGTAGGCCTCGGCCAGCGCCTTGGCGCTCTGGTTCGTCAGCGACGAGGTGAACGGATGCGACGGACTCCACCAGACCTCGGTGGTCAGGCCGTGGCCCAGGTCGCCGAGCGCCTCGATCGCGCCGGGAAACAGCAGCGCCTTGCCGAGTGTGATCACCTTGGGCTTGAATCCCTGCTGGCGCGCCTGGGTCAGGAAGGTCTTGGCGTCCGGGGGAATCACCACGCCGGTGACGATCTCGACGCCGTCGCGCTTGAACGCCGCGATCTGCGCGCTGAAATCCTGCGTGCCGTTCTGGAAGCGGCCGGGATCGGTCAGGCTGTAGCCCATCGCGGCCAGCGGCTTCGGAAAACCCAGCTCCTTGTCGCCCCAGGCGTTGCCGTCGCCGTCGTTCGGGAACAGGCCGCCGACCTTCTTGTTGGTGGCGACACTCTTCCAGCCGTTGGTGAAGTTGGCGATGACGTCCTCGAGGCCCCAGAACATGTGGTACGTGTGCGAGAAGCCCTTGGCCGGATCCCCCTTGCGGCCGAAGAACCACGGCTGCCACGGGACGACCGAACTGATGCAGGGCACCTCGTTCAGTTCACAGGCGTCGCTGACCGGATTGGCGGTCTCCGGCGTGCCGGCGGTCAGGACCAGCGCCACCTTGTCCTTCAGGATCAGGTCGTTGGCGACCTCGCCGGCGCGATTCGGATTCGACTGGCTGTCCTTGAGCACGATCTGCACGTCGTACTTGATGCCGCCGACGCTCAGGCCGCCCTTGAAGGCGGTCTTCATCTGCTCGATCACCCACTTGTCGGCTTCGCCGAACGGAGCCAGCGGACCGGTCTGCGGCGAGACGTAGCCGATCTTCAGCACATCGGCGGCCAGCCCATGCGGGGTGGCCATCGATGCGGCCGCGGCTGCGGCCCCTTGCATGAACACGCGACGGTTGAAGTCCATGTCAGTCTCCTTATGGGTGTTGTGGGGCGGCGCGGATCAGTCGCGCTGCGGGGGAACGCCATCGAACGCACGCTGAAGCAGCGCACGCAGTGCGCGTCGGTCGAGCGGGCGAGGATTCGGATACGGCGTGGCCGCGGCCAGGTCGGCGGCGCGGTCGAGTCCGTCGGCCGGCATGCCGATCGCGGCCAGCGATGTCGGGGCACCATGGCGCCGCGCCAGCGCGTGCACGCCGGCGGCCGCGTCCGATTCGCCGAGTGCCCGCGCGATCCGTTGCATCGCGTGCGGCGCGTCATCGGTGTTGTAGGCCAGCGCGTGTGGCAGGACCACGGTGTGCACGTCCGCGTGCGGCAGGTTGAAGCTGCCGCCGAGGGTGTGGCAGAGCTTGTGATGAAGCCCCATCGCGACGCTGCCGAGCACCGTGCCGCACAGCCAGGCCCCATACAACGCGTCGCCGCGGGCGTGCAGGTCGGTCGGGTCCGACTGCAGCGGGGCCAGCGCCGCCGCGCTGGCCCGGATGCCTTCCTCGGCCATCAGCGCGACCACCGGATTGACGTCGTGGGCGTACAGGCCTTCGGCTGCATGGGCGATCGCGTTGATGGCACTGGTCACGGTCAATGGGTACGGCAGCGTCAGCGTCAGTGCCGGATCGTAGATCACCGTCCGTGGCAGGACCCGCGGATCGCGTCCGGTCTTCTTGACCCCGGCTTCGGTCAGGCCCCAGATCGGCGTCATCTCGCTGCCCGCGTAGGTGGTCGGGATCGCCAGGATCGGCAGCCCGCTGTCCAGTGCGATCGCCTTTCCCAGGCCGGTGGTCGAGCCGCCACCGACCGCGACCGCGCAGTCCGCGCCCAGGCGCCTGGCCTCCTCGCGCGCCGCCCGCGCGGTCTCGATCGGCACGTGCATCACAGCCCGGGCGAACACACCGGCCGCGCGATCACCGAGCATCGCCGCGACCTGTCCGGCCGAGTCCGCCTGCTCCGGTGTCGACAGCACCAGCGCGCGCCGGGCACCGAGGCGTTCGATCTCCTCGCCGAGCCGGGCCAGCGCACCGGCACCGAAGACGACCCGGGTCGGATTGGCCTGGTAGACGAAGGCGTCCATCTCAGCGCGGATACCAGGGAGGGATCTTCGCGTCGACGTTCACCCAGACACTCTTGACCTGTGTGTATTCACGCATCGCGTCGTACCCCATCTCGCGCCCGTAGCCGCTCTGGCCGACGCCGCCGAACGGTGAGCCCGGATTGACCCGTTTGTACGAATTGATCCAGACCATGCCCGCCTGCAGCTCGCGGGCGAACACGTGCGCCCGCTGCAGGTTCGCGGTCCACAGGCCGGATCCGAGGCCGTAGTCGGTGCCGTTGGCGATCGCCAGTGCCTCGGCATCGTCGCGGAAGGTGAGCACGGTGACGAACGGCCCGAAGACTTCCTCCTGCGCGATGCGGTCACGGGGTGTCTTCGCCTTGACGATCGTCGGTTCGACGTAGCAGCCGCGGGCGAGTGACTCCTCGTCCGGCGGCCGGCCGCCGGCGAGGACCTCGCCGCCTTCCTCCCGCGCGACGTCCACGTAGGACAGCACCCGATCACGGTGCTGGATGCTGGTCAGCGGGCCCATCTCGGTGGCCGCGTCCAGCGGGTTGCCGAGCCGGATGCTGCGGGCGAGGGCCGTGAACCGCTCGAGGAACTCGTCGGCGATCCGTTCGTGCAGCATCAGCCGGCTGCCGGCGATGCACGCCTGGCCCTGGTTGTGGAAGATCGCCCAGGCGCTGCCGTTGACCGCCGCCGCCAGGTTCGCGTCGTCGAAGACGATGTTCGGTCCCTTGCCGCCGAGCTCGAGCTGGACCTTCTTCAGGTTGCCGGCGCTGGCCTCGACGACACGCCGGCCGGTTGCCGTGCTGCCGGTGAAGGCGACCTTGGCGATCGCCGGATGTTCGGCGATGTACTGGCCGGCGATCCGACCCAGCCCGGGCAGGATGTTGACCACGCCGGGCGGCATCCCGGCCTCGGCCATCAGCTCGGCGATCTTCAGGCTCGACAGCGGCGTGATCTCCGCCGGCTTCATCACGATCGTGTTGCCGGCCGCCAGCGCGGGCGCCATCTTCCAGCTGGTGAACATCAGCGGAAAGTTCCAGGGTACGACCTGGCCGACGACACCGACCGGCTCGCGCAGCGTGTAGTTCAGGAAGCCGGCTTCGACCGGGATCGTCTCGCCCTGGAACTTGTCGGCCATGCCGCCGAAATAGCGATAACAGGCCGCGGTGCGCGGCACGTCGAGTGCGCGGCTGTCGCGGATCGGATGGCCGGTGTCCAGCGACTCCAGTCGCGCCAGCTCCTCGGTGTTGGCTTCGATCAGGTCGGCGAGCCTGAGCAGGATGCGGCCCCGGTCCGCGGCCGCCATCCGGCTCCACGTCGGGAAGACGCGCCGTGCCGCGGCCACCGCGTGATCGACGTCCGCGACACCGGCCATCGCGACATCGGCGATCGGTGAGTTGTCATGCGGGTTCAGCGTCGCCAGCGTCTCGCCGCTGGCGGCATCGACGAACCGCCCGTCGATGAAGAGCTGGTGCCGGATGGGCGTGCGCAGCCCCACCGCGGCCTGGATATCCGTCAGGTCCATCGATCACTCCGATTGCAACAGTCGACTCGAGCCAGGCGACGTACGCCGTGGCGTTGCTTCCGACCGGGCCTGCCGACCGGCCCGGCATCCCACCCCGTCGGGCCGATGCGCTCCCCCGGTTTCAGAAGCTCACCGGCACCTGCGGTGCCTCGCCGCTCTGGATCTCGTGGACCAGCGTCGGGCTGCCGTTCTCCCAGACCAGCAGCATGCTGCGCTTGGGGCTGTAGCCCTGGTGGCGGCAGTAGGCCGGCATCGCCGCCATGTCGCCGGCCTTCATGATCACCCGCGCCAGCGGCTTGCCGGTCTCCTTGTGGGCGCAGTCCCAATGGATCTCGTCGCACATCTGGAAGAACCACTCGACGCGGTCGTTGCCGTGGACGATCGGCAGGATGTGTTCCTCGGTCGTCGGGCACATGAAGCTGTACTTGACGACGCTGGTGAAACTCGGATTCCAGGTGACCTGGCTGCGCGACAGGAACGCGAACAGGTTGAACGCGTGCACCTCGTTCTCGAACCCGGGCTCCGGATGCAGTTCGGGCTGGTCCTGGGGCACGTCGGCGAACGCACGATTGACCGGTGCACCGCGTTCGTCGGTTCTCAGCGCCAGGTCACCCTTCAGGCCGACACAACGCGTCGCGAGTTCGCGCGCGCGGGTGATCGCCGGCCGGTTGTGGCCACGCTTGCGCCCGTAGGCCGAGCCGGTCTCCTGCGGGGCGGCGAACGGATCGAACCCTTCGTTGGTCCAGTCGTCGAGCATCGCCGCGAACGTCGCGCCGATCCGTTCGGAGGGGAAGTTCTCCAGCAGGTCGACCCCGGCGGATTTCATCGTGTCGTTGTAGCTGCCGGCGAAGAAGTCAACCGTCTTGTAGTGATTGACGGTGCCGACCACGTGATCGAAGTTGACCCAGCCGTAGAAGAAACCCCAGGCGACGTCGCGCATCAGCGCACGCAGGTAGTTGGCGGCGTCCATCGTGTGGCTCAGTGTGCGGCCGTCGCGCGTCGTCCACTGGATGTGTGCGAAGTATTCGTCGCGACGGAACGAGAAGCTGCCCAGCGTGAAGGCCTTGTAGCCGTGGACGGCGTCCGGTTGCGAGGCGATCACCTGGGCGAGGTCTGCCGGTGCGTTCATCGAAGTCTCCTGTCTGTGCGGTTTCGGATCGTCGGCCGTTCAGGCGGCCTGGCAGATCTCTGCCCAGCGCTCGATGCTCAGTTCGCCCTTGCACGTCTGCAGCACCAGCACCGCGGGCGCGGCCGATCGGAACTGGTAGGCGCAGTTCTTCGGCAGCATCGCCTGGTGGCCCCGACGCAGCCTGATCCAGCCCATCTTCTTTCCGCGCGGTTCACCCTTGACCAGCACCGCCCCGTTCCGGTTCTCGTCGGCCACGACCTGGTCGCCCTGCAGCTTGACCAGGTGCACCTCGACCTCGCCGTCCATGTCGAGCGCGAACTCGTCGTGCGCGCAGGTGTACCAGGGCGACGTCCCCTCGGCCCTGAGCACCTCGAGCACGTAGACCTGGTTCTGGCCGAAGACCACCTTCTCGTACGGCCGGGATCGGGACGCGATCTCGAAGCAGTTCGAGAACGCGTAGTGCTTGACGTCGTCGTCGATCGGCTGGACCTGGCCCTTCTCGAAATGGGCGAGTGAACCGAATCGGGTCTCGTAGGCTGGTTGCGGCACGTTGGTCTCCTGTGTCCGGCACCTCTGATCGGGTAGCAGGAGTCTAGGCACCCGGGGCGGGCACGACTAGGCATCAGATGGCGACCGAACTGTTCGGTATTCCAGAACAATCCGGCCGCGGGTTCTGTCGGAATGTGTGCTCTCGCGGCGGCCGAAGGGGTGTTTCAAATGAAACACGGGCGCCCGTGCCAGTCCGGTGTCGGGGCGCCTTTCCTGTGACACACTCGGCCCGAGGAGTGCCGTGCCCGTCCTGCGGGGCGGCAGCAACCGGCACGGTGGCCGCCGATGAGACTCGCGTCGCGCCTGATCGCGTTGTCCGATGTCGAGACCTGGTCCGGGCGACGGATCGCCTGGGCCGGCGGGCTGTTCATCGTGGCCACCGCGGCCTTCGCCGCATACGACATCGCGCTCAGTCACCACCAGGCGGTGGCCGACACCCGGCGCGAACTCGACTCGCAATCACGGGCGATCGCCGAACAGACCGCACGCACCGTGCAGGCGGTCGACGTGATGCTGCGGCACATCGCGGGCGAGTACAAACGCGGACGCATCAGCCGGTTGGGCACCGACGACCTGCATGCCTACCTGCGCGACATGGCGACCGGGATGAACCAGATCGACGGTCTGGGCATGTTCGACGCCGGCGGCGACCAGATCGGCGTGTCCTGGCCTTCACCGCGGCGCGCGGTCAACATGGCGGCGTTGCCGCGATTCCAGCAGTTGCGCGACGATCCGGCGCCGGGTTTTGTCGTCTTCGGTGCGGCACCCGCGGCCGGCGAGGGGCACTGGATCGTGCCGTTCGGCCGTCGTCTGGAACACGAGGACGGCGGGTTCGCCGGTGTGGTCGCCGCGCGCGGCGGGGTCGATTACTTCGAGCGCTTCTATCGCGACGCGTATCCCGATCCGTCGACCCGGGTCGCGCTGCTGCATCGGGACACGACCCTGCTTGCCCGGCACCCGTCACACGCAGGTTCGCTCGGCCAGCAGTACCCGGCGCTGGAGTCGCTGCTGCCCGGCGCCGACGGGCAGCCGCGCGCGTTGCGCGGGCCGAGCCCGGTCGACGGTGTCGATCGGTTCGCCGCGATCCGCCTCGTGCCCGACTATCCGCTGGTGGTGGTGGTCAGCCGCGACGCGGCCGCCGCGCTCGCGCCATGGCGGGCCCAGGCGATCGGCTCGACGATGCGGACGCTGGCGCTGGCCGCGCTGGCCGCGGTGCTGATGGTGCTGTTGTGGCGCCAGATCGTCTGGTTGTCGGCCGCACGCGGCTCGCTCGTCCGCTCGGAAGAACGCTACGCACTGGCCGCGGCCGGTTCGGATACCGGCATCTGGGACTGGGACCTGGTGGCCGGCACCGCCTACGAATCGCGCCGGGCACGCGAGATCCTGGGGCTGCCGCTGGAACCCGAGACGCAGGCGCTGGACGACATCCGGCGCCTGATCGTGTGCCACCCGGACGACATGCAGCGCCGCGCCGACGCACTGCAGGCGCATCTGGACGGGCACCGGCCGCACTACGAGGTCGAGTACCGTGTCCGCCGCGCGGACGGCCGGACCACCTGGATCCACGTGCGCGCGCTGTGTGTCCGCGACGCCGCGGGGCGGCCGCAGCGGATCGCCGGGTCGGTCAGCGACATCGACGACCGCAAACGCGCCGAGGAGGCGCTGCGGCAAAGCGAAGAGCGTTACGCGCTGGCGATGACCGGCTCGCGCGGCGGGCACTGGGTGTGGAACGTGACCACCGGCGAACTGTTCATCTCGCCGAAGGTGCATGCGCTGCTCGGCCTGCCGGCGCAGACGGCTCCCGCCTCACACGCGGAGTTCCTGCAACGCCTCGGCGCACACCCCGAAGACCTCGACCGGACCCTGCGCGCGGGCCGGGATCCGGGCAGCCAGCCGCAGGCCGACTTCGAGGCCCGCGTGATGTTGCCCGACGGCACCACGCGCTGGATCCTGACACGGGCCCAGCTCTTCGGCGGCGTCGACGGCAAGGACGAGCGCATCGCCGGTGTCACGGTCGACATCACCGAGCGCAAGCAGGCCGAAGAGCAGCGCGACCGGTTGCAGCAGCAGTTGCGCCAGGCGCAGAAGCTCGAGGCGATCGGCACCCTGGCCGGTGGCATCGCCCACGACTTCAACAACATCCTGTCGGCGATCCTCGGCTACGGCGAGATGGCGCAGAAGGCCGCGAGCGAGGGCAGCGCGCAGCGCCGGCATCTCGATGCCGCGCTCGCGGCCGGGCAGCGGGCGAAATCACTGGTCGAGCGCATCCTCGCGTTCTCGCGCAGCGGGATCGGCGAAAGGGTGCCGGTGCACGTGCGGGCGATCGTCACCGAAGCACTCGACACGATCGCGGCCACCTTGCCGGCCGGTGTCCGGCTCGAACGCCGGATCGGCGCGCAGGACGCCGCGGTCCTGGGCGACGCGACCCAGATCCATCAGGTCGCGATGAACCTGTGCGCGAACGCGGTGCAGGCGATGCGATCCGAAGGCACGCTGGTCGTCGTGCTCGACGACGTCTCGTTGCCGGCGGCGCTGGCGGTCGCGACCAGCACACTCGCGCCGGGCCGCTACGTCCGGCTGAGTGTCGCTGATACCGGCAGCGGCATCGAACCGCGCCTGCTCGAGCGGATCTTCGATCCGTTCTTCACCACCAAGGAAGTCGGCGTCGGCACCGGCCTCGGCCTGTCGCTGGTGCATGGCATCGTCACCGATCTGGGTGGTGGCATCGACGTCGAGAGCCGCCTCGGCGCCGGCAGCACGTTCACCGTCTACCTGCCGTCGACCCGCCTCGTCGCCGCACCCGCGACCGACGTGATCGACGCGGCGATCGTGCGCGGCGACGGCCAGACCGTGCTGCTGATCGACGACGAGGAGCCGCTGATGCGGCTGTGCGAGGAACTGCTCGCCGGTCTCGGCTACGAGCCGGTCGGGTTCGTGTCCAGCCGCGAGGCGCTCGAAACACTGCGCACCGAGCCCGATCGCTTCGACCTGGTGCTGACCGACGAATCGATGCCCGGACTGGGTGGCTGCGAGTTCGCCGTCGAGGTGCGCACGCTGCGCACCGACCTGCCGATCCTGCTGATGACCGGCCTGGTCAGCCCGTCGCTGGTGCAGCAGGCCCGGGCCGCCGGTGTCGCCGAAGTGCTCGGCAAGCCGCTCGCGTTGCCCGATCTGGCGCGTGCCCTCGCGGCTGCGCTGCAGGCCGAATCGGCACGGCGCCAGGAAGCCCCGACGTCTTTCAGTTGAATTGCGCAGCGGCGGTTTGAAATCGGGCCGCAACCGCGCGCGGCAACACTCCTCCCGACAACGACGACGAACAGACGAGAGCGCGCCGGCCGTTCGAGCCGATGCACCGAGCGCCTCCCGGGTCGTCATGCCGAGGAGACGTTCGATGAAAACTGCCAGCGCCTTGGTCCTGTCCTGCCTGGTCGGGACGATGCCGGGATGTGATCGGGCCGCGCCAACGGCGCCGTCGCCGGCCGAGGTCATCCGTCCGGTACGCAGCGTCGTCGCCACGGCCGGCGGTGCTGCGACCGGCGCCACCTACGCCGGTGAAATCCGCGCCCGATACGAAAGCAGGCTCGGCTTCCAGGGCTCGGGTCGCCTGAGCGCGCGCCTGGTCGAGGTCGGCAGTGCGGTCAGGCGTGGCCAGCCGCTGATGCGACTCGACCCGGCCCAGGAGGTGCTGCATGTCGCCGTCGCCGATGCCGACGTCGAAGCGGCGCGCAGTCGCGTCGCGCAGAACCGGATCGATCTGCAGCGCACCGAACAGCTGCTCGCGCGCCGCTTCGCCTCGCAAGCCGAAGTCGACCAGGCGCGCCTGGCACTCGCACAGAGCGAGTCACAACTGCAGTCGGCGTCGGCGCAGCAGCGGCTGAAGGTCAACCAGCGGGGCTACACGACGCTGAACGCCGATCGCGACGGCGTGGTCACCGCGATCCATGCCGAAGTCGGCCAGGTCGTGTCGCCCGGCCAGCCGGTGGTCACGGTCGCCGCCGACGGCGAGCGCGAAGTGCTGGTGGCGATCGCCGAGTCGCGAGTCGACGAACTCGCCCGCGCCGGTGCATTGCAGGTCTCGTTGTGGGCGCAGCCGGACAAGGTCTATTCCGGAACACTGCGTGAATTGTCCCCGAACACCGACAGCGTGACCCGCACCTACTCGGCGCGCATCAGCGTGCGTGATCCCGATCCGTCGCTGCGGCTCGGCATGACGGCCTCGGTGCGGGTGCTCGACAGCGACGGTTCGCGAGCGGTCCGGCTGCCGCTGACCGCGATCCTCGAGCGCGATGGACAGCCGACGGTCTGGGTGATCGATGCGGCGACGGGTCGGGTGCAGTCACGCGGGGTCCGGCTCGGGGCGGCGCGTGGCGACGACGTGATCGTTCTCGAGGGTGTCGGTGCCGGCGAGGCGGTGGTGAGTGCCGGTGTCCACCAGCTCGTCGCCGACCAGAAGGTCCGTTCGATCGAAGCGACCGATGTCGCGATGAAAGGCCGGCCATGAATCCGAACCTCTCCGAATGGGCGCTGAGGCACCCGTCGATGATGGCCTTCCTGCTGATGCTGCTGGCGGGCTCCGGGGTGCTGGCATACCTGTCGCTGGGCCAGAAGGAGGATCCCGAGTTCACCGTCAAGACGATGGTCGTGCAGGCCGGCTGGCCGGGCAGTTCCGCGCAGCAGATGGCCGATCAGGTCACCGACAGGCTCGAGAAGACGCTGCAGGAGATCCCCGAACTCGACCACACCAGCAGCTACGTGAAACCCGGCGAGACGCAGATCAAGGTCAACCTGCGCGAGGACACCGCGCCGACGGCGGTTGCGGCCACCTGGTACCAGGTGCGCAAGAAGATCGGTGACATCGCCCACACGCTGCCGCAGGGTGTGCGCGGACCGTTCTTCAACGACGAGTTCGGCGACACGTTCGGCAGCCTCTACGCGATCACCGGCGACGGGTTCGGCATCGTCGAGCTGAAGCATCTGGCCGAGGCGATCCGCAGCGAGTTCCTGCGTGTGGCCGACGTCAACAAGGTCGAGCTGCACGGCGTGCAGGACGAGCGGATCACGATCGAGACCAGCAACGCCAAGCTCGCGTCGCTCGGCATCGATCCGGCGCTGATCGCGAACACGCTGGCCGCGACCAACGCGGTGCGATCGGCAGGCACCGTGCAGACGACCCACGAGCAGGTGCGCCTGACCGTGAGCGGCGAATTCGACTCGGTCGAGGCGATCCGCGAGATCGGCATCCGGACCGGCGACCGGGTGTTCCGCCTGGGCGACATCGCCGAGGTCCGGCGCGGAGTCGCCGATCCGGCCACGTTGCAGATGCGTTTCGACGGACAGCCCGCGATCGGGCTCGCGGTCAGCATGCGCAAAGGCGGCGACGTGATCCGGATGGGGGCGCAACTGGACCGCGAGATCGAACGGCTGCGCGCCGCGCTGCCGGTCGGCGTCGAAATCCACGCGGTCTCCGACCAGCCGCGGGTGGTCGAGGAATCGGTGCACGAGTTCAAGAAGAGCCTGTTCGAGGCGGTGGCGATCGTGCTGGTCGTCAGCTTCTTCTCGCTCGGCCTGCGCACCGGTCTGGTGGTCGCCCTGTCGATCCCGCTGGTGCTGGCGCTGACGTTCCTCGTGATGTACCTGCTCGACATCGAACTGCAGCGGATCTCGCTGGGGGCGCTGATCATCGCACTCGGGCTGCTGGTCGACGACGCGATCATCGCGGTCGAGATGATGGCCTTGAAGCTGGAGCAGGGCTGGGACAAGTTCCGTGCCGCCACCTACGCCTACACGGCGACGGCATTCCCGATGCTGACCGGCACGCTGATCACCGCGGCCGGCTTCCTGCCGGTGGGTTTCGCGAAGTCGGGTTCCAGCGAGTACGTGTTCTCGCTGTTCCAGGTGGTCGGGATCTCGCTGGTGTTGTCCTGGGTCGTCGCCGTGGTGTTCACCCCCGTCATCGGTTTTCGCCTGCTGCGCGAGGTGCACGCGGCGGGGCACAACGAGGACGCCGTCTACCGCCGCCCGTTCTACGACCGCTTCCGCAGGCTCGTCGACACCTGCCTCGTACATCGCAAGGCGGTGATCACCGTCACCGGCGCCGCTTTCGCCGCCGCGGTGGCACTGTTCGGGGCGGTGCCGCAACAGTTCTTTCCGTCGTCCGACCGCCCCGAACTGATGGTCGACCTGTGGCTGCCGCAGGCGGCGACCTTCGAGGCGAGCCGGCGCGAGGTGATCGCGCTCGAGACCCGGCTGCGCGAGGACCCGGACGTGGTAGCGGTCACCAGTTATGTCGGCACCGGCAGCCCGCGCTTCTACCTGCCGCTGGACGTGCAGACGCCGAACCTGAACCTGGGCGAACTGATGGTGATGACCCGGGACCGCGCGGCGCGCGAGCGGGTGGTGACCAGACTGCAGCAGTTGTTCGACGAGGGCTTCCCGGCGTTGCGGGCGCGGGTCAACCGGCTCGAGAACGGACCACCGGTCGGTTATCCGGTCCAGTTCCGCGTCCACGGCAACGACCGGACGATGCTGCGCACGGTCGCCGACCGGGTCGCGGCCGAGATGCGGGCACATCCGAACTTGCGGCGCGTGAACCAGGACTGGGGCGAACGGGTCAAGCGCCTGATGGTCGACATCGACCAGGACAAGGCCCGGCAGTTGGGCATCACCTCGAACCAGGTCCGCGGGGCGCTGCAGGCGGCGCTGTCGGGCACGCCGATCACGACCTACCGCGAAGGCATCGATGGCATCGACGTGCTGGCGCGGGCGATCGAACCGGAACGCACCGACCTCGACAACCTGAAGGACGTGAAGATCCACCTGCGCAGCGGGCAGTTCGTGCCGCTGGCGCAGGTGGCACGGCTGCGTCTGGAGAGCGAGGACAGCCTGATCTGGCGTCGCAACCGCGTGCCCACGCTGACCGTGCGGGCCGACGTGGCGGGCGCCGAGGGCCCCGACGTGACCGCGGCACTGATGCCGCGGATCGAAGCGATCGCGAGGACGTTGCCGATCGGCCATGGCATCGAGGTCGGCGGTGCGCAGGAATCAAGCCGCAAGGCGCAGGCGTCGATCGCCGCCGTGCTGCCGGCCACCGTGGTCGTTGTGCTGCTGCTGCTGATGATCCAGCTCCAGGACATGAAGAAGATGCTCCTGGTGCTGCTGACCGCGCCCCTCGGCCTGATCGGCGTGTCGGCCGTGCTGGCGACGTTCCGGATCCCGTTCGGCTTTGTCGCGATGCTCGGCGTGATCGCGCTGGCCGGGATGATCATCCGCAACTCGGTGATCCTGGTCGTGCAGATCGACCAGGACCTGGCGGCGGGGCGGGCGCTGTGGGATGCGATCGTCGAATCCACCGTGCGGCGTCTGCGACCGATCGTGCTGACCGCGCTGGCGGCGATCCTGGCGATGGTTCCGCTGACCCGCTCGGTGTTCTGGGGCCCGATGGCCTGGGCGATCATGGGCGGCCTCGCGGTCGCGACGCTGCTGACGCTGCTGTTCCTGCCGGCGCTGTATGCGGCGTGTTACGGCGCCCGCAAGCCCGCCACGGACACCCCACGCGGCGACGCGTCGGTGATGGCCGGCCAGGCGGCCTGAGTGCGTGCGACGGACTGGTGAGGAGACGAACATGAACCCGATACCGAGTGGTCGCCACGTGTTCGCGGCCGGCGCGTGCTGGATGGCCTGCACGACCTGCGCGGCGATCGATCTGACGGAGGCGTACCTGCGTGCGCTCCAGGCCGATCCGGGACAACTCGCGGCCGACGCGGCGCGACAGGCCGGCCGCGAGAAGGCACTGCAGGGGGATGCGCTGCTCAGGCCCCAGGTCGGCCTGTCGCTCGGCACGCTGCATGTCGACGATCGATCGTCGTACGACACCCGCACGGCGTCCTCGGAGCTGGTCCGGCAACGCGGCTCGGCGACGATCCAGCAGGCTTCCCTGCAACTCAAGCAGCCGCTCTTCGACATCCGCGCGGTGGCCGAGAAGAGCCAGCTGCGGCAGCAGACCGAAATGGCGGAGGTCCGCTTCCGCCATGCGCAGCAGGAGCTGATGCAGAAGGTCGTCGAGAGTTACCTCGGTGTGCTGCTCGCGCAGGAGGCGGTCGAGGTCACCATCGCCGAGAAGGCGGCGGTCACGCTGCAGCGTGATCGGGCACAGGCCCGCTTCGAGGTCGGTCGCGGCCGGATCACCGACCTGCAGGAGGCCCAGTCGCGCCTGGATGGTGTGCTCGCCAAGGAGGTGTCGGTGCGCAGCCAGCTCGCCCTGGCCCAGGCGCAGTTCCTCGAACTGACCGGCACCGAGGCGGTCGGCCTCGCACCGTTGCCTGCGCGCCTCAGCCCGGTGCCGCCGACACCGGACGACCTGAGGGCCTGGCAGGACCGGAGCCGCGACACGAACACCCGGGTGCTGTTCAAGCAGCACGAACTGGCGATCGCCGGCCACGATGTCAGCAAGACGACGCTGCAGGCGCGCCCGACGCTCGACCTGGTCGCCAGCTATTCGGCCAAGAAGGTCAACGGCAGCGTCTCGCCCTGGGTGGGCACCGACGGCAACCGGACGGCCGTGATCGGCGTGCAGTTCAGCGTGCCGTTGTACGCCGGCGGTGGGATCGACTCGAAGCAGCGGGAGTCGATCGCACGCCAGGTCCAGGCCGAGCAGGAATTGGGCGCAGCCCGGCGTGATGCGCGCCTGCAGGTGCAGGACGCGTTCACCGCCGTGAAGACCGGCGTCGCGCGCATCGCCGCACTCGAGCAGTCACTGGTCTCGACCCGGACCGCACTGGAGGCGACGACACTCGGCCGGGACCTCGGCACGAGGACCGAACTGGATGTGCTGGACACGCAGCAGCGGATGTATTCGGTTCGGCTCGACCTGGCGCAGGCCCGGCACGACTACCTGCTCGGACGCGTGCGATTGTCGGCGGCAGCCGGTGACCTGCAGCAAGGACACTTGCGCGAACTGGACGCGTTGCTCGTCCACTGAACGAAGTCGCGGGCCGGACGAGGCACGCGCGAATGCACGGCAAGGTGCCTGGCGCGACGGAACCGGAGGCTGTCCGGTTCCCGCATAATCGGATTCCCCATGGACCGATTCGTCGTCATCGAGGCCTTCGTCCGGGTGGCCGAGACGAGCAGCTTCGCCGAGGCGGCAAGGCAGCTGCGCGTCAGCCGCTCGGTGGTCACCGCGCGGATCAAGCAGCTGGAGACGTTCGTCGGCGCGCCGCTGTTCCATCGCAGCACACGCAGCGTCCGGTTGTCCGATCTCGGTCAGACCTTCCTGCGCGACTGCACCGAGCTGATCGGGCGCGGCGACGAAGTGGTCGACCAGATGCGCCAGGTGACCACGTCGCCGATCGGGCGCCTGCGGGTGCACGCGCTGCCGGGGTTCGTGCTCGGCCACCTCGCGGTGCTGCTGCAGGATTTCCAGGCGCGTTATCCGAAGATCGTGCTCGACATCGTCGTCAACGACGCCGCGATCGACCCGGCGAAGGAGGGCTTCGACTGCGCGCTGCAGATCTTCCAGCCCCGGTCGGAGGATCTGGTCTCGCGGCGGCTGTTCCCGGTGCGGCGGGTGTTCTGCGCGTCACCCACCTACCTGCGGCGTTGGGGCGTGCCGAGCAGTCCTCGGGCACTGGCCAGGCACCGGCTGGGCTGGTATTCGGGTTACCCGACCCGCGACCGGGTGGCCTTTCATGGTGCCGGCCGCGTCACCTCGCTGGACCTGCGTCCGACATTGCTCAGCAACAGCGTGCATCTGCTGCGCGAGTACGCCCTCGAGCACGCCGGGGTCGTCTGCCTGCCCACCCTGGTGGCCTCGTCGTCGATCCTCACCGGTGACCTGGTGCTGGTGCTTCCGCGTTACCAGCTCAGTTCGTTCTGGCTCAGTGTCTTCTACTCGCCGGCGGCGCGGCGTTCGCTGAAACTCAAGCTGTTCCTGGAGGCACTGAACCGCAGCTTCTCCGGGGCGCCGCCCTGGGATGCGCCGCTGATCGAGCGGGCGCTGATCCCGCCCGACATCATCGAGTAGGCGCGCATCACCAGGGCCGCGGCCGGATCCGGTGGGCCCGATGAATCCGGTCGGCCGGATCCGGCGTAGTCGGGACATGGATCATCCCGATCATCCTGACGGGGCGCCGGGCCCGTCGCGCACCCGGGCAATTCGCCGCCGCGTGCTCGAACGGATCGCCGACGGCGAAACCACCCACCTGACGATCGATGCCGGTGACGGCCAGTGGCAGCCGTTCCTGGACGGCATCCGGATCAAGATCCTCCACGAACGCGACGGGGTCCTGTCGTACCTGCTGGAATTCGAGCCCGGCGCCTCGTTGCCGCCGCATCGACATCCGGTCGACGAAGAGTGTGTCGTGCTGCAGGGGCGCCTGCGCGTGGGGACGAAACACCAGGTCGGCCCGGGCGGCTATCACCTGGCCCGCCAGGGGGCGTTGCATGCCACCGTCAGCACCGAGACCGGTGCGCTGATCTTCCTTCGCGGCGCGGTGCCGGACGCGGGCCAGATGCTGGGCTGACGGCCGTGTGGGAGAACGTCGGGGAGGCGGCGCCGGCGTGGCGATGTCGTAAGATGAAAGGGCGGGCGCTTCGCCGGCGCCCTGATCCTGTCGCCCCCAATCGTTTGCGGCCCATGTGCTCGATCGATTCCCACCGGCTCGCCGAACAGGGCACCACGTTGCGTGCCGCTTCGATCCTCGATGACGGCAGCGGCACCGCCGCGCGGCTGCTCGCCGAGGCCGCGGCGGGCCTGAGCGCGCAGGGACGCCGCGTGCACGGCCTGCTGATGGCCCGGCTCGACGATCCCGCGCAGTGCGCGAGCACGATGGTGCTGACCGACGTGTGGACCCGGGACGCCTATGTCGTCTCCCAGGCGCTCGGTCCGCAGTCCGAGTCGTGCTGTGCCGATCCGCAGGGATTCGCCGAGGCCAGTTCGGTGTTGCGGCGGGCGTTGCAGGCCGCCCCGGACATCGTCGTCGTCAATCGCTTCGGCGCGCTCGAGGTTGCCGGCGGGGGTTTTCGCAGCGAGTTTCTCGAGATCCTGTCGCAGGACGTGCCGCTGCTCACCGTGGTCGCCGCCCGGCATCGGGCGGCCTGGCACGAGTTCACCGGCGGTGCCTCGGTGCTGCCACCGGATGCGGCCACGATCGCCGCGTGGCTCGAACGGAACCTGTCGACCTGATCGGTGCGACCGCCCGGTTTGCTCCGGGTCAGGCAGCGCCGCGCCCCGCCAGCCGCCGCGCCCGTTCGACCAGTCGCATCGCGTTGCGGAACGTCGGCACTTCGATCCACAGGCCGTCGACCAGCGCGCAGTCCTCCCCGCGGGCTCGTGCGGCCTGGAATCCGGCGATCATCCGCTCGGCGCGGCGCAGCTCGTCCTCGCCGGGTGTCAGCGCCGCGTTGATCCCGGCGGCATGTTCGTGGCGCACCAGCGCCTTGGACCGGTAGCCGAGGCGGCGCGCGTAGCCGGCCTCGCGCGCCGCGCCGTCGGCGTCGCTGAAGGTGTAGGGCGCATCGATCGGCTCGATCGCGGCGGCCCGGCACTCGAGCAGGAATCGTCGCCGGGCATGATCGAGTTCGGTCGCATCCGGCTGACGTTCCGCGCACAGGTCCGCGGCCAGATCCTCCGCACCGAGCAACGCACAGCGGATCCGCGTGCTGGCGGCCGCGATCGCGCGGACGTCGGCGACGCCCAGTGCGGTCTCGCAGACGGGCAGGATCTCGGTGCTGCCGATCGGTGCGCCGATCGTCTCTTCCCATCGCTCGATCGCCCGATCCAGCGCCTGCATCTGCGCCGCCGACGAGGCCATCGGATAGGCGATCACGTCCGGGCGTGCCGGCATCACGGCCGCAAGATCCGCGGCGCCGTCGGTCTCGAGCGAGTTGATCCGTACTGCGACGATGCGGCCGGCATCGCGCCAACGGCGCACCGTCGCAGGCAGGAGGTGTCGCGCCTCGTCGCGGCGCTCCGGTGGCGTGGAATCCTCGAGATCGGCGATCAGCGCATCGGCGCCGCATTGCGCCATCACGAGATGACGCGCGGCTTCGGCGGCCGGTCCGAACAGCCAGGTGCGGCGCAGGTCGGGTTCGGCGATCGGAGTCGTGGCAGGTGTGTTCATGGTCGGGTCGTTAGAAGCGGTTGCCGGCGTGGAGCCCGATTATCGTCCACGCGCTGAAAATGACGACTGGACCGCAAAGGCCGGCGTTTGCCGCAGAATGCCGGGAACTTGTGGGCCAGGACACTCCAGATTGCTCGCCATGACTCATGCCGCACTGACTCCTGCATTTCCTCGCCACGTCGTCGTCGTCGGTGGCGGCACGATGGGCGCCGACGTGGCGATCGTCTTCGCTCGCGGCGGCGCTCGGGTCACGGTGGTCGAGCCGGATGCGGCCAAAGCCGCGCGGCTGCCCGCTCACGTCCGCGACGGACTTGCCCCGATCGGGCGCGACGCCGGAGCGGATACGCTGGTGGTCGTTCGATCGCTCGACGAGGTCGACTGGGACGGTGCCGGCCTGGTCGTCGAATGTATCGTCGAACAACTCGCACCGAAACAGACCCTGTTCGCCGAACTGGTCGAACGCGCGCCTCGCGAGGCGCTGCTGACCAGCAACAGTTCCGGCCTGCCGATCAGCCGCATCGCCGACGGACTGGCAACCCGGGAACGGATGTTCGGGCTGCACTTCTTCATGCCGGCCCACCTGGTGCCGCTGGTCGAGGTGGTGCTCGGACCGGACAGCGACGTGGCACGCGCCGGGATGCTGATGACAACGATGCGTCGTTGCGGCAGCGTGCCGGTGCTGGTGCGCAAGGACCTGCCCGGGTTCCTCGCCAACCGCCTGCAGCACGCGCTCGCCCGCGAGGCCTTCTCGATGCTCGAGGACGGCATCGCCAGCGCCGAGGACATCGACGCCGCGGTGCGTTTCGGCTTCGGCTTCCGCTTCCTCGCCGCCGGGCCGATCCTGCAGCGTGAACACGCCGGGCTGGACATCCACTGCGCAGCCGCGGCGACGATCTATCCGAGCTTGTGCAACGACGGTGAACCGGCGAAGGTCCTGCGCGCCCAGGTCGAGGCCGGCCGCATCGGCATGAAGGCCGGCGCCGGATTCACCGATTGGCCGGCCGAACGTCGTGATGCCGAACGTGCCCGTTATCAGCGCCTGCTGCGCGAGGGACTGGACCTGCTGCGCGACGAACTGCCTCCGCTGCCATGAACGACATGACCAGGGCGGGTCTCACACGACGGACCCGGAGCACGGCATGATCGCCGATCCGCTGATCCTCATCGTCGCGCCGAACGGCGCCTACAAGCAGGCCACCGACCACCCGGCGCTGCCGCTGACACCGGCAGCGCTCGCCGACACCGCGAAGCGATGCCTCGACGCCGGCGCCGGCATGCTCCATCTCCACATCCGCGACGCCGACGGCCGCCACAGCCTCGATGTCGAGGGTTACCGCGAGGCGGTCCGTGTCGTGCGTGCGGCGGTCGGCGACGCGATGGTGCTGCAGGTCACCAGCGAGGCGGCCAAGGTCTACCGGGCGGCCGAGCAGATCGCGATGGTCCGTGCGCTGCGCCCGGAGGCGGTGTCGGTCGGCCTGCGCGAGGTCGACCAGCCCGAGATCGGCACCGAGGGCCTCGCCGGCTTCTTCGGCCACCTGGCCCGCGAACACGTGATGACCCAGGTCATCCTCTACGATGCGGCCGACCTGCGCCGATGGCATGGCTTGCGCGCCGAGGGCACCGTGCCCGACGCGCCCTGGTTCCTGCTCTTCGTGCTCGGGCGCTACAGCGTGACGCAGACATCCGATCCGCGCGACCTGCTGCCGTTCCTGCAGGCACACGACGGAGCGGAGCCGTGGGCGATGTGTGCGTTCGGGCCGAGTGAGAATGCCTGTGTCGCCGCGGCCGCCGCGTTCGGTGGCCACGCGCGGGTCGGCTTCGAGAACAACCTGAGGCTGCGTGACGGCCGGGTCGCGCCGGACAATGCCGCGCTGGTCGCGCAGGCGGCGGAGGTGGCGGCCGCACTCGGTCGGCCGCTGGCCAGCGCCACGCAGATCCGCGAACGGTTCGGCGCCTGAGGCGCCTCGAGACCCACCCGAGCAGAACGCCGACCTGGCGTTCAGAAGCCCATCGCCGGGGTCCGTGCGGTCGCCAGGAACGCCACGTAGTCGGCGCAGAAGCGCGCCGTCTCCTCGAACTGCGGCAACGCGCCGGTCTGATACGTCGTGATGCGCCAGTTCGGCCGGCCCGCGACGATCGCGACGCCGCGATAGTCGGTGAAGTCGCCGCGTACGCCGTGCGACATCCAGGTCGGCTGCGTCAGCCGCTCGTACACGACATGGATGTCGGTGCTGAACATGCTGCCGGCGAGGAAATGCAGCGGGGCGTATTCGGCACCGGGCACACGTGTCGTCGCCACCGCCTGGCGCCACAGTTCCTCGTCGATCTCCTTGCGTCCGAACGTGCGTTGCAGGAAATACCGCACCACTCCCGGCCGGGTCAGCCCGCGAAACAACGCGCTTCCCCATCCCGGACCGCGCAACGTGCGCAGCAGCCACGGCTTGGCCATCGTGCTGCCGATCGGTTCACGCAGCGTCTGGCCGCCTCGGAATCCGGTCGGGCTCACCAGGGCGACTGTGGCTATCGACGCGGGTGACTCGACCGCCGCGCGGGCAAGGAACTCGCAGGACAACGACAATGCGAGGGCGTCGACCGGCGCGTCGCCGCAACGCGCGCGGATCTCGGCGAGGAGCGCCAGCAGCGCATCGGTCATCAGCCGCGGGGTGTACTCGCGGTCCGTGCGCTCGGAGATGCCGTAGCCGGGCAGGTCGATCGAGAACACGGTGCGGCTCGCGCGGAAGTGTTCGTGCAGCGGGCGCACTTCGGCGGCGGAGGCCGCGGCATTGACGCTGTGCACGAGCAGCAGCGGCGGGCCGTCGCCGGCCACATAGGCACCGAAGCGTCCGGTCTTGCCGTCGAGCATGATGCGTTCGCCGGAAACGGAGGGAGGGAGCGATCGATTCATGATGAAGAAGGAATCGCGGGGGGCGATGTTGCGCCGGATCGGCGGCCGGCCACAGCATACCCGGGTCGGCCCTGTTGTCGAGCCGGCATCAGGGCCTCTTGGCGCCCGGTCGCCTGCGCCTGCGGTTGCCTCGGCCGCCCGCGTGGCCGCCGGCGGCCACGACCTCTAGCCCACGAACTGCTTCAGGGCAACCGCCGGATCACAAGCCACCGCCGGTTCCGGGCTTCGGCCCGATTCGAGCAGCTTGCGTGCGGCCATGTGGTCCATCGGCGCGTTGACCGACTCGACGCAGGCCAGGCGTTCACCGACGTAGTGAAGGATCGAGAAACTCGTCGGGTTCGACCCCGGGCGGCGGAACACTTCGGCGTCCGGCGGCATCAGTCCGGCCATCTGCAGTCGCATCGAACCCTGTTCACTCCAGAACCACGGGATCGCACGATACGGCTGCGGCGTGCCCAGGATCGTGGCCGCCGCCGCCTTGGCCTGGTCGTTTGCGTTCTGCACCGACTCCAGTCGCAACCGGCGGCCGGTCGTCGGCTCCGGGAAATTCGTGCAGTCCCCGACCGCGAGGATCGCCGCGTCGGAGGTGACCATGTGTTCGTCGACGACGATGCCGTTGCCGCAGGCCAGCCCCGCGTCGTCGGCGAGCCGCTGCTCGGGGGCCGCACCGATGCTCAGCAGCAGCGCATCGATCGCGAGGCGTTCGCCGCCCGCCTCGAGGTGTCGCAGACGGTCGCCATCGACGTCGAATCCGCCGACCGCGATCCCGACGCGCACGTCGATCCCGCTCGCGCGATGGGTGTCCAGCACATGGGCCGACAGTTCCGCCGAGACCGAGCGCAGCATCAGGCGCGGCGCCGACTCGATCACCCGCACCGATTTGCCCAGGGTATGTGCGGTCGCACCGACTTCGAGCCCGATGAATCCGCCGCCCAGCACCGTCAGCGAGTCGACCGAGGGCCATGCGGCCCTGAGCCGGTCGGCGTCGGCGGCCGAGCGCAGCACGAACACGTTCGCCAGGCCGGCAGGAAGCTGCGGCAGCTGCCGGGCGTGGGTGCCGGTGGCGAGCACGAGCCACTCGTACCGGAGCCCCCGGCCACTGGCGAGTGTGATCGTCCGCGTGGCCCGGTCGATCGAGCGCGCGGGATCGCCGCGATGGACCGTGATGCCCTGTTCGACGAACCAGGCGTCGCCGCGGTGGAACTGCAGCGATTCCTGGGGATTCTTCTGATACCCCTTGGACAGCGGCGGGCGCTGGTACGGGAGCACCGGTTCCGCGCAGACCAGGTGGATGCGGTGGCCCTGGCCGGCCGCCACGAGTCCGCCGCAAAGTTGCGCGCCGGCGTGGCCGCCGCCGACGATCACGATCTCATTCATCCGGTTCGTTCCTCGACGACACCCGCCGTTTCAGCTTCGGAAAACGCTTTCCTACGTAGGCCGCGGTCGCATGTTCCACCGCCGGCAGATTCTCGTGCAGGCGCTTGAGCAGGCCGATCAGTGTCTCGCGTTCGGACTGGCTGAGCACTTCGAGCAACGCCCGCTCGCGTTCCAGCGCGATGCCGAGGATGCCGTCGTGCACCTGTCGGCCCTTGCGTGTCAGCGTCGCGATCCGCACCCTGCCGTCCTCGGCATCCAGCGACAGCGTGATGTAGCCCTTGGCCTGCATGCTCTTGAAGCAGCGGCTGACCGACGCCTTGTCCATGCCGATAACCTTCGACACCTGCTGCGCGGAGATCGATTCATGGATCGCCAGCAGCACCAGGCAGCGCCAGGTCTCGATGCCGACATCGAAGACACGCAGGTAGTGCTGCGAGGCGCCGCGCGACAGCTTGTTCGCGATCCAGGTCAGGAACGCGGGCACGTACCGTTCGAGGTCGACGAGCGGGGGTGGAGCGGCCATCCGACTCATTGCTGCCGCTTGTTGCTGCCGCTCATTGCTGCCGCTCATTGCTGCCGCTTATTGCTGCCGCTCAGGCAGGCGAACGCGCAGCCCATCCAACGCCGTGCTGATCCTGATCTGGCAGGACAGCCGGCTGCAGGACGTGCGTTCGGTCGCGGTGCACTCCAGCATCTCCAGCTCGTTGGCCAGCGGCGCGGCCAGCCGGTCGACCCAGGACTCGTCGACGTAGACGTGGCAGGTCGCACACATCGCCGAGCCGCCGCATTCGGCGACGATGCCGGCCTCGCCGGCGGACGTGATCACCTGCATCAGGCTGGTCCCTTCGGCCGCATCGATCTCGCGGGTGCTGCCGTCGGGGTGGATGACATGGATGATGGGCATGGCTTTCAGGCGGCGATCAGCTCGAGCGGCAGTGTATCGAGGGCACGCAGCGTGTTGTTCAGCCGGCGCGTCGGCGGGCCGGCGACTTCGATCGCCTTGACCCGCCGGGCGAGCGCGCCGAGCACTAGTTCACCTTCGAGCCGCGCGACCGCCTGGCCGACGCAGCCGTGGATGCCCGAACCGAGCGCGACATGCCCGCTCGGCCGGCGCGTGATGTCGTAGCGATCGGGATCGGGCCACTTGCGCGGATCGCGGTTGGCGGCGGCCAGGAAACACAACACCTTGGAATTCTCCTCGACCGGCACGCCGGCGATCGTGGTGTCGCGCGCCGCGGTCCGGAAGAAGGTCTGCGCGGTCGACTCCCAGCGCAGCGCCTCCTCGAACGCGGGCCGCGCCAGCGACGGATCGGCGTGCAGTCTCGCATACTCGCCGGGGTGGTTGGCCAATGCGAACAGCGCGTTACCGATTCCGTTGATCGTCGTGTCCACACCCGCCGACAGGAACGATCGCACCAGCAGTGGAGCCTGCTCGTGGGTGATCTCGCCGGCATCGGCGGCCTGGTAGATCTGGTCGCCGAAGCCGCCGGGGCGCAGCCGGTCGCGTGCGCAGTTCGCCATGATCCACTCGGTGACCGGACCCATCCGCGCGGCGGCCTTGGCCAGCAGTTCATTGCGCGGACCCATCGAGTTGAACACCAGGTCGCCGTAGATCAGCAGGTTTTCGCGGCCTTCGTCGCCGACCCCGACCGCATCGGGGAAGACCTTCAGCGGATACAGCTGCGCGAGGTCGTGGATGCCGTCGATCCGGCCCTTGGCCACGCAGCGGTCGATCAGCGCGTCGGCCTCGGCGGCAAAAGCGGTCCGGACCTGCATCACCGCCTTCGGACTCAGTATCCGCGACAGGACCGCGCGGGTCTGCGTGTGCAGCGGCGGGTCGGCCTCGAGGATCAGGCTCTTGGGTCGGAACGGTGTTTCCTTGTTGAAGTTCGACAGCCCGACGCCGGCCCCGGAGATGAAGTTCACGTGATCGTTGAGCACCGCGTGCACCTGTTCGTGCCGTGCGCTGGCCACCACCGTCGGATACGGCTTGAGCTTGACGATCGGACCCGCCTCGCGCACCGCGTGGTGCATCGGGTACGGGTCGGTCAGGACGTCGGGCGCGTACGGGTCGAAGTCCAGTTCGGGGATGCCGGCGTTGTCGTTCATCGGGGCTCCTTCGTTGTTTCAGTGCACGGCCATGCCGACGTAACGTTCGAGCGTCGGCAGGTCGTCGCGAAGCTGGCTCGCAGGTGCGGCGTGGGCGACCGTCCCGCGCTCGAGGATCACCGCGCGGTCGGCGTACGCCAGCGCCTCGTCGACATGCTGCTCGACGAGCACGACGGTGATGCCGAGTGACACACTCATGTCGCGGAAGGCCCGGAGCAGATCCTGGCGGATCAGCGGCGCGAGCCCTTCGAGCGGCTCGTCCATCAGCAGCAGCCGAGGACGACCGAGCAGCGCCCGGGCCACCGAGAGCATCTGCTGCTCGCCCCCGGACAGTTGCGCGCCGCCGTTGCGGCGCCGTTCGGCGAGTCGCGGAAACAGCGCATACGCCTCGTCCAGGCCCGTGCGCGGGCGCTGCTTCAGGCCGGCGACGAGATTCTCCTCGACCGTCAGCGAGGGGAAGATGTCGCGGGTCTGTGGCACGTAGCCCAGGCCGCGGCGGGCGCGATCGTGCGCCGGCAGGCCGGCGAGATCCTCGCCATCGAACACGATGCGACCGGCGCGCAGCGTCGCCAGGCCCATCACCGCCCGCAGCGCCGTCGTCTTGCCCGCGCCGTTGCGGCCGAGCAGCGCCAGCCGTTCGCGGTCCTGGACATCGATCGTCAGGCGGTCGAGTACCGTGGTCGGCCCGTAGCCGGCGGTCACCTGGTCGATCTGCAGCAGCATGCCGGTGTCTCCGTCAGTGGCCGAGGTACGCGGCGCGGACGTCCGGGTTGGCGCGGATCGCATCGGGATTGCCCTCGGCCAGCACCGCGCCGTCGGCCAGCACCACGATGCGTCGGGCAAAGCGGAAGACCAGGTCCATGTCGTGTTCGATCACCAGCACCGCGAGGTCGCCGGGCAGGGCGTCGAGCGCGGCCAGCAGGCGCGCCGCGTCACTTCTCGGCACGCCGGCCATCGGTTCGTCGAGCAGCAGCACCTTCGGCCGCAGCGCGAGCGCGAGCGCGAGTTCGACCAGCCGCTGCTCGCCATAGGCCAGCCGTTCGGTCGGCCAGCCGGCGCGATCACCGAGCCCGAGCTGGACGAGCAGCGCGCCGGCCTCCTCGGCGAGCACCGGATAGCCGTCGATCGAGCGCCAGGCGTGTCCGGCCAGTCCCTCGCGTTCGAACAACGCGAGTTCGACCTGCCGCTGGACCGCCAGGTGCGGCGCCAGTGTCGTGATCTGGAACGTGCGCGCCAGGCCGCGCCGCACGCGCTCGGCCTGCGAGCGCCTGGTGACGTCCTCGCCGCCCAGGTGGATGCTGCCCGCCGACGGCGCGATCACGCCGCTGACCTGGTTCACCAGCGTCGTCTTGCCGGCGCCGTTCGGTCCGATCAGCGCGACCCGCTCGCCGGCCGCGAGTGTCAGCGAGACGGCACGGGTGACGTGCAGGCCGCCGAAGCGTTTGTCGAGTGAACGGACCTCGAGCAGCGCGGTCATCCGCCGGCCCCGCGCGACTTCAGCCATGCCCAGGCCTTCGCGGGCGGCACCAGCACGACCGCCATCAGCGCCGCACCGATGACGAACAGCCAGTGGTACGGGTTGATCGACGCGGCCGTGTGGTGCAGCAGCGTGAACACCGTGGCGCCGATCAGGGCGCCGCTCAGGCGGCCGGTACCGCCGAGCACCAGCATCACCAGCGCTTCGGCCGAGAGCGCGAAGCCGAGGCTGTCGAGTCCGACGATTGCATTGGTCTGCGCGCTGAGTGCGCCGGCCGCGCCGGCCAACGCGCCGGACAGCGTGTACATCGCGAGCAGTCGCGTGAACACCGGCGTGCCCAGCGCCGCCATGCGCAGGCGGTTCTCGTGGATCCCGCGCACCGACAGGCCGAACGGTGAATCGACCACCCGTCGCGCGACATACAGGCCCGCGACCAGCACGGCCAGCGCGTACAACGCCGCCGTGCGGCCCTCGAGATCGAATGTGAACAGCCCGAACAGCGGCGCAGGAGCAAATCCGCTCAGGCCGTCGTCGCCGCCGGTCCAGTCGCGAGCCTTGCTCGCCAGGCTGGCGAGGATCTGCGCGACCGCCACCGTCAGCATCAGCAGCGTGAAGCCGTGGTATCGAAGCAGGAACGCGCCGGAGGCGAGGGCGACCCCGGCGCCCGCGCCGACACCGACCACCAGCCCCACCAGCGGATCGGCCATGACCCGCAACGCGAAGATGCCGGCGGCGTAGGCACCGGCACCGAACAACGCGGCCTGGCCCAACGTCGCCAGTCCGGCGATGCCGACCACGAGGTCCAGCGACAGCACCAGCAACGCAGTGGTGAACAGCCGCGTCAGCAGGCCCAGTTGATCGGGCAGCGCGACCCAGGCGGCCAGCCCCGCGACCAGCACGACCAGCGGCAGGCGCCATGGCGGCGCGACCCGTTGGACGTCGCTCATCGCCGCAGCAGCCCGTTCGGCCGCCACGCCAGCAGCAGCGCCATCGCAGCGAAGAAGAACAGGTTGCCCCACTGCGATGCGAAGTACTTGCTGGCGGTCTCGACGATGCCGAGCGCCAGCGCGGCGACCAGCGAGCCGGTGATGCTGCCCATGCCGCCGACCGCGACGACCACCAGCACCAGCACCAGGTACTTCAGCGCGTAGTACGGCTCCAGCGGCATCAGTTCGGCGCCGAGTACACCACCGAGCGCGGCGAGCCCTGCGCCGGTGGCGAAACTCGCACACTGCACCCGGCGGATCGGGATGCCGAGAGTCGCCGCGGTCTCCGGATGATCGACGGCCGCGCGCAGCCAGACGCCGAAACGTGTCCTGGCGACGGTGAACGCGGCACCGGCGGCCACGATCAATCCGGCGGCGAGCACGAACAGCCGCTGCGACGGCAAGGTGCGGAATCCCAGGTCGATGCTGCCGGCGAGCGCGGGCGGCAGTGGAATCAGCTGGACCTGCGGACCGGCCAGTGCATTGGTGGTCGCGATCAGGAAGAACGACAGCCCGATCGTGAACAGCACCTGCTCCAGCTCGCTGCGCCGATACAGGTGCCGCAGCACCAGCGCCTCGAGCAGCGCACCGAGCGCGGCCGTCAGCACCAGCGCCGCAGCCAGAGCCGCCCAGAAGTTCCACTGCGCCTCGCGGGCCAGCAGCGCGGTGACGTAGCCACCGATCATCGCGAACGCGCCATGGGCCAGGTTCACGAAGCGCATCAGCCCGAGCGTGACCGACAGCCCGACGGCGATCACGAACAGCACCATGCCGTAGGCCAGGCCGTCGATCAGCAGGTTCGCGACGACGACCACGGGCTTATTTGTCCAGTCCGTAGTCGATCTGCGGTCCGAAGTTCTGCACTTCCCTGTTGAACAGCGTGCCGCCGGCGGACTCGACCTTGCGCAGATAGACGTTCTGCACGATGTGCCGCGTCTTCGGATCGATGCGCACCGCGCCGCGCGGGCTTTCCCACTGCAACGTGCGGGCCGCGGCGATCGCCTTCAGCCCGTCCTTCTGGCCACCGGTCGCCTCGATCATCTTGTGGATCACGTACATGCCGTCCCAGGCGCCGACCGACGCGTAGTTCGCGACAGCGGCCGGATCCTTCTTCTTCAGCGCCTCGACGAACTTCCTGTTCGCCGGCGAGTCGTGTGCGGACGAGTAGTGGAACGCGGTCGTCAGCCCGAGCGCCGAGTCGCCGAACTTCTGCAGGTCGTATTCGTCCATCTCCGCGGTGCCGAGGAAGCGGATGCCGGCCTTGGCCAGCCCGTTCTCGTTGTACGCCTTGACGAAGCCCAGGTTCGGCGGACCGCCGGGCAGGAACGTGTAGACCGCCTGGGCGCCGCTGGCCTTGATGCGCTGGATGAAGGGTGCGAAGTCGGTGGTCGCGATCGGCATCCGGATGCTCTCGACGACCGTGCCGCCCTGTTTCGTGAATTCGCTCTTCCACGCGGTCTCGGCGTCGATGCCGGGACCGTAGTCGGTCACCGCGGTCACGACCTTCCGGATGTCGTTCTTCGCTGCCCACTGCGCCAGCGGAACGGTCACCTGCCACAACGTGTAGCTGGTGCGCACGATGTATTCACTCTTGTCGGTGACGGCCGACGTGGCGGCGTTGAAGACCACCATCGGCGTCTGGCTCTGCTGGACCAGCGGCGCCGCGGCGAACGCATTGGGCGTGAACACGAAGCCGCCCAGGTAGTCGACCTTGTCCTTGACGATCAGCTCCTGGACCAGGTTGCGGGTCTGGCCGGGATTGGGGCCGCCGGTGTCGCGATAGATCAGCTCGACCGACTTGCCGGCAAGCTTGCCGCCCTGCGATTCCACGTAGGCTTCCACGCCGGCCTTGAACAACGTGCCGTAGTGGGCGAACGGGCCGGAGAAGGGGCCGACGATGCCGACCTTGACGTTCTGCGCTGCCGAAAGGCCTGGCGCCAGCACGAAGGTGGACGCGACGGCCCACACGAGGGGGTGGATGTTGACGGCCATGGGATCTGCTCCTCCGGTATGTGGCACGCGTCGATGCGCGCGCCGGGTTGATCTTTCGCAACCTCGATCGGAACCATAACGATCGGTAGTTGGTATGTCAACCAGTTGTAATACCAAACGAACGGGAGACCACGGGGACTCGACGATCGCTGCCGCCGACACGCCTTGACATTCCATCGATGATTCGATAAAAATAGAAATATGAATGAGAAAGCCGCCGTCGCCGCACTCGCCGCCCTCGCCCAGGAGGCCCGGCTGCGGGTATTCCGCGCGCTCGTCGGCGCCGGACCCGAGGGCATGACACCCGGCGCGTTGTCCGCGATGCTCGACATCCCGGGCTCGACGTTGTCGTTCCACTTGAAGGAACTCGTGCACGCGGACCTGGTCAACGTCGTGCGCGAGGGCCGCCATCTGCATTACCGACCGGCCTTCGAGCACATGAACACGCTGCTGTCCTACCTGACCGATCACTGCTGCCAGGGAAGCCCGTGTGCGACGGGCAACCCGAGGCGACGCGCCACCTGCTGATCCCGGAGATGATGATGAAACGATTCCACGTGCACCTGCATGTCGAGGACCTGGGCAAGAGCATCACGTTCTATTCCAGTCTGTTCGCGTCCGAGCCCACCCGCGTCGAAGCGGACTACGCGAAGTGGATGCTCGACGATCCCCGGATCAACTTCGCGATCTCGACCCGAGGCGACCAGGCAGGCATCGACCATGGGTTTCCAGACCGATGATCCCCTGGAACTCGCGCAGATGAAGCAGCGCGCGGAGTCTGCCGACATGGCGCTGCTCGACGAAGGCGAGACCACCTGCTGTTACGCGCGCAGCGAAAAACACTGGGTCACCGACCCGCAGGGGATCGCCTGGGAACACTTCCACACGTTGGGCGACATTCCGGTGTTCAGCGAAGCCCGCAAGGCACAGGAGACCGGTGCCTGCTGCGCCTCCGCGCCGACGACAACCGCCACACCGACCACCCGCGGCAAGCCGATCGGCGTTGCGGTGAAGCCCTCGTCGTCCTGCTGCTGACCAGGGGCCTCGGTGACGACGGGACACCACCTGTGACCACCGACGTCCTGATCCTGTGCACCCACAATTCGGCCCGCAGCGTGCTGGCCGAAGCGATGCTGAATCACCTGGCTGCGCGGCTCGGCAAGGACGTCAGGGCACACAGCGCCGGCAGCGCACCCGGCGGGCGGATCAATCCGTTCGCACTCGAGGCGCTGGTCAATGCGGGCATCGACACCGGGGGCCTGCGCAGCAAGAGCTGGGACGAATTCAGCGGCGAAGGTGCGCCGCCGCTGTCGCTGGTCATCACCGTCTGTGACAGCGCGGCGGCCGAAACCTGCCCGGTCTTCACCGGTCGCGCCGGTGCCCAGCCGATCAGGGTGCATTGGGGCTATCCCGACCCGTCGAACGCCGAGGGCGGCGACGAGGGCAGGCGCCGCGCGTTCGAACTGACGCGCCAGGCGATCGGTTACCGGATGCTGCAGCTGCTGGCCCTGCCGCTGGAGACGATCGGCAGTGACGGACTGCGGGCCGCGCTGGCCGCGATCGGGCGGAGCTGACGGCGGCGATGAACACGACCACAGTCCTCGCGCCACCGGCCGCACCGGCGCCGATGAAAGTCTTCGAGCGGTATCTCACGGTCTGGGTCTTCCTGTGCATCGTCGCCGGCATCCTCGTCGGCCAATGGCTGCCCGCGCCGGTGCAGGCGATCGGCCGCATGGAGGTCGCCAAGGTCAACCTGCCGGTCGGCCTGCTGATCTGGGTGATGATCATCCCGATGCTGCTGAAGGTCGACTTCGGCGCGTTGCACCAGGTCAGCCGGCATTGGCGCGGCATCGGCGTGACGCTGTTCGTCAACTGGGCGGTCAAGCCGTTCTCGATGGCGCTGCTGGGCTGGATCTTCGTGCGCCAGGTGTTCGCACCCCACCTGCCGGCCGCCCAGCTCGACAGCTACGTCGCCGGCCTGATCCTGCTGGCCGCCGCGCCCTGCACCGCGATGGTGTTCGTCTGGAGCCGGCTGACCAACGGTCATCCGCTGTTCACGCTGAGCCAGGTGGCCTTGAACGACACGATCATGGTGTTCGCGTTCGCGCCGATCGTCGCGCTGCTGCTCGGCCTGTCGTCGATCACGGTGCCGTGGGACACGCTGCTCACCTCGGTCGTGTTGTACATCGTGATCCCGGTGGTGATCGCGCAGCTCTGGCGACGGTCGCTGCTCGCCCGCGGACCGGCGGCCTTCGATGCCGCGCTGGCCAGGACCGGTCCCTGGTCGATCGCCGCGTTGCTGGTCACGCTGGTGCTGCTGTTCGCTTTCCAGGGCGAGGCGATCCTGCGCCAGCCGCTGGTGATTGCGATGCTGGCGGTGCCGATCCTGATCCAGGTGGTGTTCAACTCGGCGCTGGCCTACTGGCTCAATCGCAGGCTGGGTGAACCCCACGACGTCGCCTGCCCCTCGGCGCTGATCGGCGCGAGCAATTTCTTCGAGCTCGCGGTGGCGGCGGCGATCAGCCTGTTCGGCTTCGAGTCCGGCGCTGCGCTGGCGACCGTGGTGGGGGTGCTGATCGAAGTGCCGGTGATGCTGCTGGTGGTCCGGGTGGTGAACCGGAGCAAGGGCTGGTACGAGGCGGGCGCGAGGCGCTGACGGTCATCCGGGTCTGAATCCGATCGGGGGCTTCGCGCGTAACAGCGGTGCCGTCGGCGGCGGGCATGCGGCGGTTCCTGTCCCCGCTGGTCCCAAAAGCGCCCGGTCCATGAAACGCAGACACATGATCCATGCCGGCATGGCCGCGATCGGCGCGGCACTCGCGACCACCGCCGCCGCGCCGGCCGCCTTGCTCAACGTGATCGCCTCGGTCGGCAGCCGGCGCAGTGCGCAGGGGTTCGCCTACGGGCCGCACGAACGCCATCGGTTCGACCTGTACACGCCAGGTGAGCCGGTGGTGAACACGCCGCTGGTGGTGTTCCTGCACGGTGGTGCGTGGAATCGAGGTCGGCGCGAGGACTACCGCTTCGTCGGTGAAGCGCTGGCGGCACGGGGTGTGATCGCGATGGTGGCCGACTATCGGCTGCATCCGGAAGTGCGCTATCCGGCATTCGTCGCCGACAGTGCGCTCGCGGTCGCACACGCGCTGCGCAATGCCCTCAGCTGGGGCGCCGATCCCGATCGTGTGTTCGTCGCCGGGCACAGCGCCGGAGCCTACAACGCGGCGATGGTGGCCCTGGACGAGCGCTGGTTGGGCGCGGTCGGCGCACAGCGCGAGCGGCTGGCCGGCTGGATCGGGCTGGCCGGCCCGTACGACTTCCTGCCCATCCGGACACCCGAAGTGCAGTCGGCGTTCGGACATCCGGAGGTGCCGGTCGATTCGCAGCCGATCCACCACGCGTCGGCATCGGTGCTGCCTTGCCTGCTCGCGGCAGGCAGGACCGACGAACGGGTCGACCCGGAACGCAACACCGCCGGGCTCGCGCGGTTGCTGCGTTCGCGGGGTACACGGGTCGTCGAGCATCGGTATCCGCGTGCCGGGCACGAGACACTGGTCGCTGCGTTCGCCTGGCCGCTGCGTCCGCTGGCACCGGTGCTCGACGACATCGTCTCGTTCTCGGCTGCGGCGCGGGCCACGAGCCGACACGGTGCCCCGCGGCTGAGGCCGCGTGGCATGCCATGACCTCGAGACGGTAGGAGGCCACCTACCCGCGAATGCGGCCACGCCTTGCACCCGCGCCAGCTCCGCCGCCCCAGACTCGTTGGTGGACGACGGAGCGATGCGATGACAAGGCAGGCACACATCAAGGGCAAGGTCGAGTTCCGGGAAGGCGACGGCGCCAGCCTCACGATCCCGGTCGGACCCTGCGAGATCGAGGAAACAGCACTCGATGCGACGATCAGCTGGGGTGACGGTGAGACCCGGGGTTCGACGGCGATACCGATCGACGTCTACCGGCACTACGTGTCGAGCGGGGCGATCGAGCTTGTGTCCGCCCGGGCCGCATGAGTGAACAGGGTGCCGAGGTGATGACCCGGCGGCCCGCCGTGCGCTCGAACGCTGCGAAGGCGGCCTTGTGGGGCGCGGTGTCCACCGTGCTCCTGCTGGGCGGCTGTGCGGCGTGGCGTCTGCATGAATCGGCCGGGCTGCTGCGACAGAGCGAGCCGTTGTCACGACCGCTGCCGCAGCCGTCCGCGCGGCTGCTGATCGTCGGCGACAGCACCGCGGTGGGTACCGGCGCGGGCTCGCCGCAGGCCAGCATCGCCGGGCTGCTGGCACAGGCGTTTCCCCGGCTGTCGATCGAGAATCGCGGCCGGGACGGGGCGAAGTTCAACGAACTGCTGGAGCAGCTCGACGGCGTCGAACGCTTCGACATGGTGCTGGTGATGGCCGGCGGCAACGACGTGATCCAGTTCCGCGGCCTGGAGGCGCTTCGTGATGACATCGACCGGGTCACGCAGCGGGCCCGTCAACGCGCCGACCTGGTGATGCTGATGCCTTCGGGCAACGTCGGCAACGCGCCGTTCTTCTCCGTGCCTTTCACATGGCTGATGACCTGGCGCTCGCGACAGCTGCACACCTTCGTGCGCGAGGCGGCGTCGCGTCACGGCGCAACGGTCGTGAACCTGTTCCACGAACGCGACGACGATCCGTTCGTGCGGCATCCGGAGCTCAATGCCAGCGACGGACTTCATCCCAGCGACGCCGGATACCGGGTGTGGTTCGATGCACTGCTGCAGCAGGTCGCGCTGCCTCGCCGCCTGTCCGAAGCGGATCGGCGTGCCGCGCCTCGTTCATTGGCCGACCCGGCAACAGGCACAAGCCCGGCCGTGGCATCCGGGCGCGGATAATCGAATCTGCGGCCCTCGACCGAGGGCGTCCGTCGGAGTTCACCGGGTGTTGAAGAAAGTCCTGATCGCGTTCGCGGTCCTGGTCGTTGTCCTCGTCGTCGCAGCGGTCGCGCTGGTCACGCTGGTCGACGTCGATCGTTTCAAGCCGCAGATCCAGCAGGCCGTCGCCGATCGTTACGGACGCACGCTGACGATCGACGGCAAGTTGTCGCTGTCGGTGTTGCCGCGGATCGCCGTCGCGCTGCCGGCCACGCGGCTGTCCGAGCCTGGTTCGACGAACGAGGCCGCGCGCCTTGCGAGCGCGAAGGTCAGTGTCGCCTTGTGGCCGCTGCTGCGCGGGCGGATCGTCGCCGACCGGATCGCGATCGACGGCCTGAGCGGGCGCATCGAGCGCCGTGTGGACGGCACGACGAGCATCGACGACCTGATCGGCCGGTCCGCGGCCGCGCCGAAGGACACCAACAGGCCCGCCGGGGCACCGGCGACGATCCCCGCGTTCGACATCGGCGGCGTCGAGTTGTCGAATGCGAAGCTCGTCTTCGACGATCACAAGGCCGGCGGGACGACAACGATCGATCGGCTCGATCTGCGCACCGGTCGGCTGGCCAACCAGGTCACGACACCGATCGTATTGTCGCTTTCGTTCGCGGGCACGAAGCCGCAGGCCTCGGGCACCGTCGAGGTGAAAGGTGACGTCGCATTGGACCTCGACACCGGTCGCCACGGTGCACGCGGCCTCGGTGCCGTTGTCCATGCGGTCGTCGGCGCGACGACGATCGATGCGAAGATCGAGGCCGGCGAGGTGAACGGCGCCTCGCTGTCGATCACCCGCGTCGCGGTCGAGGCGACCTCGACCGAGGGCGCGCACAAGGTCGTGGCCCGGCTGACGACACCGGCGAAGGGTGATCTGTCGGCCGGCACCTGGCAATTCGCGCCGCTCGCGGGCCAGGTCGTGATCGAGGACCCGCGCATCACCTCCGGGAGGGCGCGGGTCGATGTGTCCGGCAACGTGTCGGCGGACACGAACAAGGAAAGTCTTCGTGCCGACCTGGCGGCAAAAGGGGAGGGCACGTCGCTGTCGGCGAAGGTCGCGCTCGACGGCTTCACTGCACGGAAGATCACCTTCGATGTCTCGGCCGACCAGTTCGACCTCGATCGATTCGTCGCAGCCGACAAACCCGCCGCGGGCCGGCCGGTCGCCGACAGGCCCCCGACCGCCGGGAACGAGGAGCCGATCGATCTGTCGGTCCTGAGGAACCTGAACGTCGACGGGCGGATGGCGATCGCGGCGCTGCGCGCACGAGGACTCGCGGCGTCCAATGTCGGCATCACCTTGAAGGCGGCGGGCGGCAGGCTCGATGCGGCGCCGATATCGGCCGACCTGTACGGCGGCCGACTTGCCGCCCGGGCTGCCGTGCACGCCGGTGCGACCGCGCCGGCCAACCGGATCGAACTCGACGCCGACCTGGCGGGTATCTCGATCGGGCCGCTGCTCAGGGAGCTCGCGAACAAGGACATGCTCGAAGGCCGCGGCAACGTCAAGCTCGCGCTGCGGACCGGCGGGGCGACCGGGAGTGTGATGAAACGGGCACTCGGCGGCACGCTGGCGGTTGCGCTGCGCGACGGCTCGATCAAGGGGATCAACCTCGGCGAGACGATGCGTAATGCACGCAACCTGCTCAGGGTGGGCGGCAACAACGAGACGCGCGACTCGGACGTCGCCAAGAAGACCGACTTCACCGAGATGACGATGACCGCGACGATCACCGATGGCATTGCCCGCAGCAGCGACCTCGAGGTCAAGTCACCGCTGCTGCGGATCGGCGGCGAAGGGTCGGCCAACCTGGTCGCCAGCAGCCTGGACTACACGGTCCGGGCCTCGATCGTCGGCACGTCGACCGGCCAGGACGGCAAGGAGCTCGAGGAGCTGCGAGGCGTGACGATTCCGGTCCGGCTGACGGGGCCGTTCAGCGGTCCGAAGTGGCAAATCGATTGGGCGAGCGCCGGCCGCGACGCGCTGAAGTCACGCGCCGCGGCCGAACTCAGGGAGCGGCTGAAGACCGACGAACTGCGCGACAAGGCGACGGAAAAGGCACGCGAACGTGTCGGCGACGCGCTGAAAGGACTGCTGGGACGTTGATCCGGCGCGCCGTCCACGTACACTGGGGCCTGTTGACGCCACCGCAGCGCTCGCGCCGCTGCCAGCCATCATGTCCGCGCTCGAACTCTTCAACCGCGGCGACCATCGCTGCCTGATGTTCTTCGACCTCTCGGGCGCCAGTGGCGAGGCGGTGCAGGCGAACCAGTTCCTGCTGATCGATCACGGCGACGGCGCGGTGATCGATCCGGGGGGCAACCTGGCCTACAACGAGCTGTACCTGGCACTGACGCGGCACTGCACGCCGAGCCACATCGCGGCGGTCCTCGCGTCCCATGCCGACCCGGACATCATCGCCTCGCTGGATCGTTGGATGACCGGCACACAGGCCACGGTCTACATCTCGCGGCTGTGGGAGCGGTTCGCACCGCACTTCTGCAAACCCGGCAAGACCGAGGGTCGCATCGTCGGCATCCCGGACGAAGGCACACACATCTCGATCGGCCGCTGCGACCTGGTGGCGCTGCCGGCGCACTTCATGCACGCCGAAGGCAACTTCCAGTTCTGGGACCCGGTCAGCCGCATCCTGTTCAGCGGCGATCTCGGCGTGTCGCTCGGCGGATCACCATCGACGTTCATCGAATCACTCGACGAAGCGCTGCCGCGGATGGAACCGTTCCACCGTCGCTACATGGTGAGCAACAAGATCCTGCGCCTGTGGGCGCGGATGGTGCGCACGCTGCCGATCGAGATGATCGTGCCGCAGCACGGATCGCCGCTCAGGGGCGCGGCGGTGCACGAATTCATCGCCTGGATCGAGGGCCTGCAGGTGGGCATCGACCTGATGAGCGAGCGCAACTACACGGTTCCCGGCTGACGCCGCACACCAGGCGAGGGTTCCCGCCGAGAGCGGCCGTGTCGCCGCGAGGTCCGGTCCGCACCGGGCCCGCGCGCGTCGACTCGCCTGTCATCGCGCCGACGTCAACTCATCATCGAACCGGCATCAACGGCCGATAGTCTCCCCGCGACGCTGCGGAGATCCGCAGCGCCCCCGTCGCGCGAACCCAAGGGAGACCATCATGCCTGCCGATCTTCACCTGCCGACCCGACGTCGTCTGCTGGCCGCCAGTGCCGGCGCCGCCACTGGCTCGCTGCTGTTGCCCTGGGCACCCGCGGTGATCGGCTCGGACAACACCCGACCGCGCCTGCCTTACGGCCTGCAGTTCGGCGACCCGGACCTCGATCACAAGCACCACGGGCACTCGAAGGACACGGCCAGGACGGTCGTCTGGACACGGGCCGATCGCCCGGCCCGGCTGTACGTCGACTGGTCGTACGACTCGGGCTTCGCGTCGCTGGCCGGAAGCGGCACGCTGCTGCTGCATCCGTCGGACGACGGCACCGGACGTGTCGACCTGACCGGCCTGCCGCCCGGGCGGCGGGTCCACGTCCGGGCCGTGGCCGAAAGTCTCGACGGCACACGCACGCGCAGCGAACCGGCGACGGGAAGCTTCGTCACGCCCGCGGCCGAGGCGGCCGACATCCGCTTCGTGTGGGGCGGGGATACCGCCGGTCAAGGCTGGGGCATCAGCCCGAACTACGGCGGCATGCTGACTTACCGGACGATGCTCGCGCAGGACCCCGCGTTCTTCATCCACTCGGGCGACACGATCTACGCCGACGGCGCGATCGCGCCCAGCCAGGCGCTGCCCGGGGGCGCCGGCACATGGACCAACATCACAACCCCCGAGAAGTCGAAAGTGGCCGAGACGCTGGACGAGTTCCGCGGCAACTATCGCTACAACCTGATGGACGAGCACCTGCTTGCGTTCAACCGCGAAGTCGCCCAGATCTGGCAGTGGGACGACCATGAAGTCGTCAACAACTGGTCCGACGCCAAGGACCTGTCGGCCGACACGCGCTACGCGGAGAAGTCGGTCGCGTTGCTGACCGCTCGTGCCACGCAGGCCTTCCGGGACTACGCACCGATGCGTGCCCGCGGTGATTCGGAACGCGATCGTGTCTACCGACGGATCGATCACGGCCCGCTGCTCGAGCTGTTCATGATCGACATGCGCAGCTATCGCGGACCGAACTCGGCGAACCTCCAGGCGTCATACGGTCGCGAGACATTTTTCCTTGGCCCCGAGCAGCTCGCCTGGCTCGAACGATCGCTGCGGGAATCGAAAGCCGTCTGGAAGGTGATCTGCGCCGACATGCCGATCGGCCTCCAGGTGCCCGACGGTCGCACCGCCGACGGCACCGCACGCTGGGAAGCGGTCAGCAATGGCATCGGCGGTGTTCCGTCGGGGCGGGAACTGGAGATCGCGAAACTGTTGTCCTCGATCCGTCACGCCCGGATCCGCAACGTCGTCTGGCTGACGGCCGACGTGCACTATTGCGCCGCTCACCGCTATCTCCCGGAGCGTGCCGCGTTCAAGGACTTCGATCCGTTCTGGGAGTTCGTCTCCGGCCCGCTGCACGCGGGTGCGTTCGGCCCGAACCAGACCGACGACACCTTCGGGCTCGAAGTCGTCTTCCAGAAGGTGCCCCGCGTCCAGAATGAACCGCCGAGCGACCTGAACCAGTTCTTCGGTCAGGTCGACATCGACGCGCGCAGTCGCGCGATGACGGTCTCGCTGAAGGACCGGGCCGGAACGACGGTGTTCTCGCAGGTGCTGCCGGCGAGCTGACCGCTCGACATCGGCACCACGATCATCGAGGATGGAGGCCTCGCGCCGCGTCCGGCGCGGAGGTATCCATGGTCGTGGGAAACAGGTCGGCACCACTGCGGATCCGGATGCACGAGCACGACAACGTCGCCATCGTCGCCAACGACGGTGGTCTGCCCGCGGGCACCGTCTTTCCCGACGGGCTGGCGCTCGTCGACACGGTGCCGCAGGGACACAAGGTGGCACTGGTCGACCTTCCCGCCAGCGCCCCGGTCCGGCGCTACAACGTCGTCATCGGCCGCACGACCCGCAATCTGCCGGCCGGAAGCTGGGTGCACGAACGTGTGCTGGAGATGCCCGAGGCCCGGTCGTTGGACGGCCTGCCCGTCTGCACGGTGGCGGCGCCGGTGATGGCACCGTTGCCAGGCTACACCTTCGAGGGTTATCGCAATGCCGACGGGTCGGTCGGCACGCGCAACATCCTGGCGATCACGCAGACGGTGCAGTGTGTGGCCGGTGTCGTCGAGTTCGCGGTGCGCCGGATCAAGGCGGACCTGTTGCCGCGGTACCCGAACGTGGACGACGTGGTCGCACTCGAACACGGCTATGGCTGTGGCGTCGCGATCGACGCACCCGATGCGGTCGTGCCGATCCGCACGTTGCGCAACATCACGCTGAACCCGAACTTCGGCAACGAGGTGATGGTGGTCAGCCTCGGTTGCGAGAAGCTGCAGCCCGAGCGGCTGCTGCCGCCGGGAAGCCTCGCGGTCGTCGACGCGCGGCGCACGATCGCGGCGGATAGCCGCGTCGCGGAAGCAGGCAACGCGGGTGATCGAGCCGGGCTCGACGTCGTATGCCTGCAGGACGCCGGGCATGTCGGCTTCATGTCGATGATCGACACCATCGTCGAACGGGCTCGATCCCACCTGGAACGGCTCGACGCCCGGCGGCGCGAGACCGTGCCCGCGAGTGCACTGGTCGTTGGTGTGCAGTGCGGCGGCAGCGACACGTTCAGCGGCGTCACCGCGAACCCCGCGGTGGGTTTCTGCGCGGACCTGCTGGTGCGTGCCGGCGCGACCGTGATGTTCTCCGAGGTCACCGAGGTCCGCGACGGCATCGATCAGCTCACCGCACGCGCCGCGTCCCCCGAGATCGCCGAGGCGATGATCCGCGAGATGGCCTGGTACGACACCTACCTGGACCGCGGCCGGGTCGACCGCAGTGCCAACACGACACCGGGCAACAAGCAGGGCGGGTTGTCGAACATCGTCGAGAAGGCGATGGGATCGATCGTCAAGAGCGGCAGCGCGCCGATCGGTGGTGTGCTGTCGCCGGGCGAGCGGCTGCGCGACCGCGGCATCGAGCGCGGGCTGGTCTATGCGGCCACCCCGGCCAGCGACTTCATCTGCGGCACGCTGCAGCTGGCCGCGGGCATGAACCTGCACGTGTTCACCACCGGGCGCGGCACACCCTACGGCCTGGCCGAGGTGCCGGTGATCAAGGTGGCCACGCGGACCGAACTCGCCCGGCGCTGGCACGACCTGATGGACGTCAACGCCGGCCGCATCGCCGACGGCGAGGCCACGGTCGAAGAGGTCGGCTGGGAGATGTTCCGCCTGATGCTCGAGGTTGCCAGCGGCCGCCGCAAGACCTGGGCCGAGCATTGGAAACTGCACAACGCACTCGTGCTGTTCAATCCGGCGCCGGTGACCTGACGGTTGGTCGCGTCACCGGCGCGCCGGCCATCGATCACCGACGATCATCGCCCCGGCGTCGCCTCCACAGCGCACGCTCTGCACGAGCAGATAGACGCAAAGGAACGGCGTGCCGCCGATCGGCACCAGCAGCGCGAGGATCAGGCCCGCCGCGCTGAACTGATGGCGCCACGCGACCCAGAGCGCGGACAGCAGCAACAGGCACATGAAGTCGACATTGAACTGGCCGGCCCAGCCCAGCTTGGCAATGTCACCGGAGAACACCGGCATGAAGTCCAGCCCGTGACGGGAGACCACCACGCTGGTGTACGACAGGACGCCGATGAAGAGCACAACCAGCAACAGGCGGAATGCAGGCATGGCGAGATGGCCGTGAAGGGGGTTGGCTTGCAGACTATCGGTCGACAAGCGGTGAAGCAATGACGTGGCAGGTAATCGGCGGCGGTCAGGTGGCGCCCGCGGCCCGCGATCGCGTCGCCAACCGTCCCCTGAACGCCCGCGGCGAATGCCCGGTCACCCGGGTGAACACGCGCGTGAACTGCGCCGGATCGACGAAACCCAGCGTGCCGGCGATCGAGGTGACGCTCAGATGGGTGAATGCGAGCTGGCGCCGGGCCTCGCGGATGACCCGTGCATCGATCAGCCGCGAGGCCGGTCCGCCGGTGGCCGCGCGGGTGACCCGGCTCAGGTGGGTGGGCGAGACGGCCAGCACACGGGCGTAGTCCTCGACCCGCCAGTGCTCGCGGAAGTGTGCCTCGAGCAGGGTTTCGAAACGATGCAACAGGTACGATTTCGCCATGTTCTGCGCCACGGGATCGGCGCTGTTCGCGACCCTTGCCGTACGGCCCAGCAGCGTGGCGACCAGGCCACGCAGCACCAGTGCGCGTCCCGGCGACAGTTGCGCGTACTCGCGCGCGAGCTGGCTCATCACGTCGTCGACCTCGGCACCGGCCTCGGCCACCCAGCCCCGCGAGAGCACCCGGCGCACCTCCGGGTCGCGGCCGAGCAGTTCGTCGAGCATCGCGTCGGCCAACGTCACGACCAGTCCCTGCGTGCCCGGTTCGAAGGTGAAGGCGTGCACCGCGTGCGGCGGCACGTTGACCAGCGCGCCGGGCGGCAGCGTCAGCTCGCGGTCGTCCAGCCGGGTCATGCCGCCGCCGGTCCGCAGCAACAGCAGCTGATGCAGCCGGTCGTGGCGGTGCGGGGCGAGTTCCCAGTCGTGCAGCACCGATCGCTCGGCGATCGTCTCGCAGTGCAACACGTCCGGCAGGTGCTCGGACTCGCCGTACAGGCTGTAGTTGCGGACCGGGTCGGACGCGCGGAGCATGTTCGAATCGTACAAGTCCCGGCCGGTTTCAGCCATTCCCGCGCGGCCCGATGACCGGTAACTTGGCGGACACCACCTAAGGCGCCCGGACGAAGCGCGCCCGACCCCCAGGAGACCGGCATGAGAACCAGCGTCTGCATCATCGGCGGCGGCCCTTCGGGCCTGCTCCTGTCGCAACTGCTTCACCTCAAGGGCATCGACACGGTCGTGCTGGAGCGGCAGAGTCGTGAATACGTGCTCAGCCGCATCCGCGCCGGTGTGCTCGAACACGGTTTCGCCAAGCTGATGCGCGAAGCCCGCTGCGGCGAACGGATGGATCGCGAAGGCGAGATCCACGAGGGTTTCTTCATCGCCCACGACGGGCGCATGGACCGGGTCGACCTGCACAAGTACAGCGGCGGCAGCTCGGTGGTGGTGTATGGCCAGACCGAGCTCACCCGTGACCTCTACGACGCACGCGACAAGATGAATGGCCGGGTGATCCACAACGCCGAGGATGTCCATCCGCACGAGCTGACCAGTGCGACGCCATACGTCACCTACCGCAGCGGCGACGAGATCGTGCGCATCGACTGCGACTACGTGATCGGCGCCGACGGATTCCACGGCGTGAGCCGCAAGTCGATCCCGAAGGACGTGCTGCGCGAGTACGAGAAGGTCTATCCGTTCGGCTGGCTGGGCGTGTTGTCGCGGACCAAGCCGGTCTCGCCCGAGCTGATCTACGCGAAACACGAACGCGGCTTCGCGCTGTGTTCGCTGCGCTCGCAGGTGCTCAGCCGCTACTACGTGCAGGTGCCGCTGTCGGACAAGGTCGAGGACTGGTCGGACGATGCCTTCTGGGCCGAACTGAAGCGGCGGCTGCCTGGCGAGGTGGCCGCGCGGCTGGTCACCGGCCCTTCGATCGAGAAGTCGATCGCGCCGCTGCGCTCGTTCGTCGCCGAGCCGATGCGCT